>JALHSW010000618.1 GCA_022865365.1 Acidimicrobiia bacterium
CAACGGGGTGGGTGGGGGTGAGGGGTGAAGATGTCACGGTGCCGTCGTCGACGACGACCAACGTTCGGTCGGGCACCCGAACCCAGGCGGGGTCGTCGTCGAGCGGCTCCGACGCGACGGTGGCTGCACCGGCGCCGAATCCCACGCCGCCGTCACGCCGAACGCGGGTGAACAGCGAGTTCTCCCAGGCCGTGGCGGCGATCGTGCGCCCGTCGGTGAGCATGAAGTTGAGGCGCCCGGTCGTGCGCTCCGTGATCTCGCCGACGACGGCGCGCAACGCCTCACCCGGTGTCGCGCCGGCGTCGAGGCGGTCGAGCGTGAGCCCGAAGCACACTTCGGAGTCCGAGAGCCCTTCGATCTGCTCCGCGCGCCCCGGCGTCACCAGGGCGCGCAGCGCTGCTCCGACACCGTCGTGCCAGGCGTCGACCAGGCCGTTGAGCGAGAACAGCCAGGTACCGTCGGTGAAGGGCGCGTTCCCGGATGCCTCGACGGGCAGTCCCGGTGACGCGAGCCGGACCGCCGCGAGCACTGCCGTGGCCTGCTCACGCTGCGCGAGTGCCGGGAGGTCTGCGTCGGCCCAGATCGGGGTCGCGGTGCGGTACCGGTGCAGTGCGCCCGCCGCGTCGGTCGAGGCGTCCCACCACCCGACGCCATAGCCATCGGGGTTCTCGGTCCCGCTCTGCTGGTGCTTCGCGGCTCGGGCCTGGCGGACCAGCGAGTGGTCCGCGTCGGTGAGCAGCGCGGCGAGCGCGATCGGTGGCCCGACGTACGCGAGGTGGCGACACATCGGGCTAGCGGTCGTCGCGGGCGCAGCGGAAGCCCGAGAAGATCTGGCGGCGGATCGGGTAGTCCCAGTTGCGGAACGTCGTGCGGACCGCGACCGGGTCGGTCGCCCATGAGCCACCGCGCAGCACCTTGTACTCGTCACCGAAGAACACCTCGGAGTACTCGGGGTACGGGAAGGCACGGAAGCCGGGGTACGGCCCGAAGTCCGACGCCGTCCACTCCCACACGTTCCCGATGCCGGCCACGGCGTCGAGCGTGGCGGCAGACTCCCACTCGGCCTCGGTCGGCAGGCGCTTGCCGTCCCACCGGGCGAACGCGTCGGCTTCGTACCAGCAGACGTGCTCGACGGGCGCGTCGGCGGGCAGGTCGTCGGTGTGACCGAACCGGGTCAGGCTCCACGCCCCGTCTCCGGTCGACGCCCAGCCCTGCGGGTGCGCGAGCGCGGCCTCGGTGCGCCAGCCCCACCCCGTGTCGGTCCAGAGGCGCTGATCGTCGTAGCCGCCGTCGGCGACGAAATCGGCGTACCGAGCGTTCGTGACCGGCCCGCGGTCGATGCAGAACGGCGCGATGGCCACGCGCCACGAGGGCCGCTCGTTGTCGTAGGCCCACGGTTCGGTGTCGGTGCCCATGACGAAGTCGCCCCCGGGGATCTGAACCTCCCCTTCCTCGGCGCTCGCCTGGGCAGCCGGCGGCAGCGGGTACGCGCCACCCTCCGTGAGGTCGGCTTCCATCAGGTTGATGGTGGCGAGCAGCGTCTCGTCGTGCTGGTGCTCGTGCTGGATCACCATGCCGTAGACGAACGCATCGGTCAGCAGGGGGTCGTCACCGTCGAAGTCGACGCGCTCGAGGCGGTCGAGCACTCGAGCACGAACGTCGGCGACGAACGCGCGCGCGGCGTCGGGCCCGAGGATGGGGAGCTCGGCGCGTTCACGGCGGGGATGGCGGAACGCGTCGTAGAGGTCGTCGAAGCGCGGGTCGGTCGGCGCCGCGGCGGCCAGCTCGCGGAGCAACCAGAGCTCTTCGAAGTGGCCGATATGGGCGAGGTCCCATACCAGCGGCGACATCAGCGGCGAGACCTGACGGGTGAGGTCGACGTCGTCGAGCGGATCGAGGATCCGCAACGTCCGCTCACGTGCGTGGGCGAGGTGCTCGGTGACGACCGCCTTCAGGTCGCCCGCCTTCAGGTCGCCCGCCTTCACGTCCGTCATCCTCGAGCCCATGCGGCGTCTCGAGCCCGGTTGTCGGCCGGAGGGAACGGTGGCCGCCCGGCCCGCCAGTCGTCGAGACGATCATCGGCCGGGCATCGGCCGCGAGCGACGTAGCGGTCGACGAACTCCCTGGTCGCGTCGAGCGTCGTCGGGTCGACATCGGCGGCAGGGAGCGCCTCGAGGGCCGCCGCGAAGCAGGTGCGAGCAGCCGCCGCGAGCGCGGGGTCCGCGAGGCCGCAGCGGGCGGCGACAGCCCACCGGCCGCGAACGGGCGCGAGCGCGCTGCGCACGGCGTCGGCCGCGCGGGTGTCCTGCACGAGCACCGCGCTCACGGCGGCTGCGACGCGCCACCACGGAGCCGGGACCGCATCGAGCATGCGCAGCTCGAGCCAGCCCTTGGGTCGTATCGGCGGGAAGAGCGTCGTGAGGTGGTAGTCGAGGTCGTCGAGCGTCGGCCATCCGAGCTCGTGCCCGTGCCCGATCCAGTCGCCGAACGTGAGCGGCGCCACGAGCGGCTCGTACGCGTCGGGCGACGTCCGCACGAGCATCACGGGCGCGGCGAGCGCGTAGTCGGCCCACACGCCGCGAAACCCGGCGCTGCGGAACCCGTTGCCGTCGTCGACCGGCGTCGTGCGGCATCGGTCGACGCCGGACCAGACCGCGAGTCGAGTTGAGCGGTACCCGGTGGGTCCCGCCTCGGCGATCGGCGAGTTCGCGAACGCCGCCGCGAGCACCGGGCCGACGTCGTGCGCGGCCCGCCAGCGTCCTTCGATCTCGCACCCGGAACCCAGGTCGAGGTTCACCTGGAGCGCGGCGGTGCTGCGCATCATCGTGCGTCCCGATGGCCCGCACGAGTCGAAGTACGCCTCCATCGCGTCGTAACGAGGAGATCGTAGCACGCGATCGCGTTGCGGTCCCGGTTCGAGGCCGAGCGCCACGAGGGCGATGCCGGCATCGGCGAGCGCGTCACCGAGCACCTCCGCGTCGCGCGCCACGGCTTCGCACGAATGGTCCAGCGGGAGGGGGCGCGAGCTGAGCTCCACCTGCCCCCCTGGTTCGAACGTGAGCCGACTGGCCTCCGGGAGGGGACCGACCGCGGTCGCCGCGGCGTGCACGGCATCGGGGGGAGCGGGTCGGGCCGGGTCTTGGGCGTCGACGGCGAGCCATTCGAGCTCGATGCCGACGTGGCGGCCGGGGCTCGGTGCGGTCGAGGGGCGGTCGAAGCCGCGAGCAGCGATGGCGTCGCGTGCCTCGGTCCGGGTGAGGGCGGGCGTGGCGGTCGGCACGGCGCTACCGGTGGCCGAAGTGCGCCGCGACCCAGTCCGTGTCGCGGACCGAGCCGAGCTGCAGATGGTGGATCAAGGCATGCTTGACCCGGGACAACGGACGCTGTCGGCGGTGCACCACGCGAGGCTCCTCTCTCACAGATCTTGGTCTCATGGAGATCCTGTGCTCATCAGTGATCTCTCAGGGGTGTTCGTTACGTTGACGTCGCCGGATGGATCGGGCGGATGGATCGGCTGGACCGCACTCGGGCATCGTGGTCGCTCGCCGGCTCGGAAACGACGATAGCGCCCGTACGCCCGCAGTCGATGCCGTCGCGTTCAGGGGTGCGCGTCGGGCAGAACGCTTCGGAGCAGCTCCGCGTAGCGGTCGGGCTCGGGCTCGCGGAGCGGTGGGCGTGCAGCCCGGATCGCCGTGCTCGTCGGGCCGGCCCGCTCGATGGCGTCGACGAGTGCCGAGGCGAGCGCATCGACGTCCCCGGGAGGAACGAGTGTGCCCGCACCGGGATGGGCGGACGCGACGATCTCGGGAAGGCCACCGGCGTCACTCGCGATGATCGGCGTGCCGCTGGCGAGGGCCTCGACCGCGACGAGGCCATAGGGCTCGGGCTCGGTCGACGGCACGACGACGAGGTCGGCGTCGGCGTACAGGTCGGCAACGTCGTCGCGCGGGCCCAGCCAGTGCACGTCGGCGAGGCCGTGGGCGCGCGCGGCGAGGGCTGCGAAGTAGTCGGTCTTCCCCGCGACGGGGCCGCCGGCCACGACCAGGAGGAGGTCCGAGCGAGCGGCCTTCGCGTGCGGCCAGGCCTCGAGCAACACGTCGATGCCCTTCCACGTGTCGATCCTGCCCACGACCGCAACCACGGGCGCGTCGTCCGGGATGCCTACCCGGGCACGAAAGGCGCCGGCGCGCGACGGTCGGAAGACGGCGGCGTCGGCGTTCTCGTGCACGACCGCGACGTTCCGAGGGTCGAGCTGCGCGGCCAC
>JALHSW010000069.1 GCA_022865365.1 Acidimicrobiia bacterium
CAGAAGTTCGCGGACACTCTCGCGACCGCCCAGACGAAGCTCAAGAAGATCTTTCCGGCTGACGGCGGCAAGTCCGTCGCCAAGATCTTCAACTCGTACTTCAGTGCCTATGCCGGTCAATTGCAGCAGACGGTCGACACGTTCGCTGCAGCGGACCCGAACGGCGTCGCTTTCCAAGCCGATGTTGCCAAGTTCGAGGCAGCCTTCCTCACGATCGACGCGACCGTCGGTGACCCGTTCAGCAAGATCGACGACCAAGATCTCATTGGCGCCTTCAAGGACAACAAGACCTGTAAGAGCGTCGTCAACATCTACGGCGGCTGAACCCCCGCGCGCGAAGCGAGGAGGGGCACGGGGCTTCCCCGGGCCCCTCCTCGTTGTGCGGGGCATCACCCCACGGACCGGTACGATCGGGTGGTGGAACGGCGGATCTTCGGCCTCGAGAACGAGTACGGGGTCACCTGCACGTTGCGGGGGCAGCGTCGGCTGAGCCCCGACGAGGTCGCCCGGTACCTCTTCCGGCGGGTCGTGTCCTGGGGCCGGTCGAGCAACGTCTTCCTCGAGAACGGCGCGCGGCTGTACATCGACGTCGGGAGCCACCCCGAGTACGCGACCCCCGAGTGCGACTCGATCGCCGATCTGGTCGTGCACGACAAGGCAGGGGAGCGGATCCTCGAGGGGCTCGTTCGCAGCGCCGAGCAGCGCCTCCGAGAAGAAGGCATCCGCGGCGAGGTGTTCCTGTTCAAGAACAACACCGACTCGGCCGGCAACTCCTACGGCTGCCACGAGAACTACCTGGTCGAGCGCGAAGGCGACTTCACCAAGTTCACCGACGTGCTGATCCCGTTCCTCGTCACCCGCCAGGTGTATGCGGGCGCCGGGAAGGTGCTGCAGACCGCGCGGGGTGCGATGTACTGCATCTCCCAGCGCGCCGAGCACATCTGGGAGGGAGTCTCGAGCGCGACGACCCGCTCGCGTCCGATCATCAACACGCGCGACGAGCCCCACGCCGACGCCGAGCGCTTCCGCCGACTCCACGTCATCGTCGGCGATTCGAACATGAGCGAGTACACGACGTTCCTCAAGTTGGGAACGATGTCGATTCTGTTGCGCATGCTCGAGGAGGACCCGAGTCCGTGGCGCGATCTCTCGCTCGAGAACCCGATCCGGGCGATTCGCGAGATCAGCCACGACATGACGTGTCGGCGCCGCATCAGACTCACAAGCGGCCGGGAGCTCTCCGCCGTCGAGGTCCAGGCCGAGTACCTCAACCGCGCCCTGAAGTTCGCGAAGAAGAAGGGCCTGTCCCCGCTCGAGCAGCAGGCGCTCGAGATGTGGGAGCACGTGATGACCCACCTCGAGAGCGACCCACTCAAGCTCAAGACCGAGGTCGACTGGGTGATCAAGCACCATCTCATCGAGGCGTATCGCGAGCGCCATGACCTGCCGCTCACGCACCCTCGAGTGGCGCTCGTCGACCTCGCGTACCACGACGTCACGCGCTCCCGTTCGCTCTACTACCTCCTCGAGCGCCGCGGTCAGGTCGATCGCACCGCGAACGACGAAGAGATCGAGACCGCGGTGACGACACCCCCGCAGACGACACGTGCGCGCCTCCGGGGTGCGTTCATCAAGCGGGCCAAGGAGCGCAAGCGCGACTACACGGTCGACTGGGTGCACCTGAAGCTCAATGACCAGGCGCAGCGGACTGTGCTCTGCAAGGACCCGTTCAAGTCGCGTGACGAGCGCGTCGAACGGCTCATCGCGTCGCTGTAGCAACCGTTGCCTTCCTTCCGCACCGGAACCGTCGTTCGACTGCTGGAGGAACGCACCGGGTTGCAGCGCGTCGAGGTCGAGCTTGGCGAGGGCCCTGAGCGGGCCTACGTGCTGACCCAGCTCTCCGGGACCGTGGACGAAGGCGATCGTGTGGTTGTGAACACGACCGCGGTAGAGCTGGGGCTGGGAACGGGGGGCTGGCACGTCGTGCACTGGAACCTGGAGCGCGCGGGGTGGAGCGAGAAGGGGCCCGGGCACATCATCAAAGGTCGCTACACGAGTCTCCAGGCCGATGTCGGAAGCGCGGAGGAGCACCTGGAGCAGCTCGCCGAGGTCGAGTCGATTCAGGGCATGCCCGTGATCGCCGCCGCACTGCACAGCCAGCTCCCGGCGGTCGCCGTTGCGGTGAAGGAGGCAGCTCCCGACGCGCGCCTCGTCTACGTGATGACCGACGGTGCCGGTTTGCCCATTGCGCTGTCCGACCTCGTGTTCGAGCTGCGCGAGCGGTCACTCGTCGACGCCACAGTGACCTGTGGACACGCGTTCGGCGGTGACTTCGAGGCGGTCTCGGTGTTCTCGGCGCTCGCGGTCGCGCGCCACGCCGCCGGGGCCGATATCGCGGTCGTGGCCATGGGGCCGGGCATCGTGGGAACGAACACTCGGCTCGGCTTCTCGGGCATGGAGGTGGGACCGATCCTCGATGCGACCGTCGCCCTCGGCGGCGTCGCGATCGCGGCGCTGCGTGTGTCGTTCGCCGATCCGCGGGAACGACACGCGGGCTTGTCGCACCACAGTGCTACCGCGTTGCGGCTCGCGACGAGGGAGCGTGTCGTGCTCCCCATCCCGGCGATCGGCGGCGCTCAAGAGGCGCGCTTGCGCGCCGACCTCGTCGAGGCGGGACTCGATGCACGTCACGATGTGGTGGGGGTGTCACCGCCGGACGTGTTGGCGCTCTTCCAACGGTACGACCTCGACATCACGTCGATGGGACGGCCCGCGGCCGACGACCCGGTGCTCTTCCAGGCCGCGGCCGCCGCAGGCACCCTCGCCGTGGATCGGCTCGCCCCGGGGTGGCGACGGTGGAAGGACGCGGAGTGACGGACCGGCTCGAGCGAATGTTGAACCTCACCGCGACGCTGCTCGACACCCGTCGGCCGCTGACGCTCGAGGAGCTCGCCGAACGCCTCGAGCCGGCGTACCCGGCCGAGAAGGTCGCCCGCCGCCGCTCCTTCGAGCGCGACAAGGAGACGCTGCGCGACCTCGGCGTCCCGATCAGCGTCGAGATGGTCGACGAGCTGGGAGGCGAGGCCGGGTACCGGATCCACCCCGAGGACTACTACCTGCCCGACCTCGGCCTGGGTGACGAGGAACGAGCAGCTCTCCATGTAGCGGTGACGGCGGTCCGCCTCGAGGGCGGGGCGGCGCAGGCGGGGCTGCGCAAGCTCGGGGGCATCGAGGGGGCCGCGGCGCCACCGGTCGCGCAGCTCGAGGTCACGCCCGCGCTGGCCGACTGCTTCGATGCGGTCGCGAAGCGGCGAACGCTCGAGTTCGACTACCGCGGCGAAGCCCGCGTGCTCGAGCCGTACGGCGTGGTGCATCGCTTCGGGCACTGGTACGTGGTGGGTCGCGACCGGGTACGAGACGCGCCGCGGTCGTTTCGCGTCGATCGGATCGAAGGTAAGCCGTCGGCCGGTGCGGTACGCGCGTTCGAACCGCCACCCGATGTGGACCCCGCTGCGTTCCTGCGGGCCGACCCGCTCAGCTACGGCGATGAAGCCCCGATCGACGCGCTCGTGCTCGTCGACGCGACCCGGGCCGCGTGGGTGGTCGACGACCTCGGGGCCGACGCGGCGGTCGAAGGCAGAGACGGCGGCGCCGTCGTGGTACAGCTGCGGGTGGTCAACCGCGAGGCGTTCCGGACGTGGGTTCTCGGGCTCCTGGAGCACGCCGAGGTGCTAGCGCCGCCGGAGCTGCGCACCGACATCGTGGCGTGGCTCGAGGCCGTGTCGGGCGGCGCGACGTGACCCCGCGTGCTCACTCGGCAGCGCGGCTGCAACGCATGCTCGCGCTGGTTCCGTGGATTCTCGCGAATCCGGGTTCGACGCTCCCGGCGATCGCCGAGCGCTTCGAGATCGACGAGCGCGAGCTCGAGCGCGATCTCGAGCTCCTCCCGATGTGTGGTCTGCCGCCGTACACCGCGGATCGTCTCATCGACGTGTGGGTCGGAGACGACGGGGCGGTCAGCATCCGCCTCGCGGAGTACTTCGAGCGACCGCTCCGGCTGACGCCCGCGGAGGGACTCGCGCTGCTTGCAGCCGGTCGGGCGCTGCTCGCGGTGCCGGGATCCGATTCCGCCGGCCCGCTCGCCACCGCGCTCGAGAAGCTCGAACGGGCGCTGGGCGCGACCGGCGGCGTGGCGGTGCACGTCGGCAACGCGGACCATCTCGACGCTCTTCGAAGCGCCACCGACGCGGGGGAGCAGGTCGAGCTCGACTACTACTCCTTCGCACGCGACGAGATGACCACTCGTGTCGTCGACCCCGGGCGAGTCTTCAACGCGGCCGGTGCCTGGTACCTCGCGGGGTACTGCTTCCGGGCCGAGGCCGATCGCGTGTTCCGCGTCGATCGCGTCCGCGCGGTGCGCTCGACCGGGGAACCGGTCGTGGCCCACCCGGGCACGCCGGACGGGGAGGGCGATCTCGTGTACCGCGCCGGGCCCGATGACCTCCGGGTGCGCCTGCTCCTCGGGCCAGAGGCGGCGTGGGTTGCCGACAGCCTGCCCGTCGAGTCCCGGAAGGACCGCTCGCGCGGGCGGGTCGAGGTCGTGCTCGCGGCGAGTGGCGATGCGTTCCTGGAGCGGCTCCTCCTGGGCCTCGGGCCCTCGGCCACGGTGCTCGATCCGCCAGAGGCCTCGGCCCTGGTGTCGGCGGCAGCACAGCGGGTGCTGGCCCGCTACGCGGCATCGTGAGCACGCCACGCTGACCCCGGCGGGGCCGCGCCGACGTGAGAGGATGGAGCGCAGTGGAGCCTCGAGCGTGATCGACCCGCGACCGAAATCGGGGTCGGACAAACCCGACGCCGCGGCGCACGCATCGACGGCCGGCCCGACGACCGCGAACGCGACGGCGACCATGGGCTCGGCTCTCGAAGGTGCGGGCTCGACTCCCGACGCTGCAGGCTCGGTCCCACCGGCGAAGGCGCCCACGCCGGCGAAAGCCAGGAAGAACACGGGGCGTGTCTTCCTCGAATGGGTCGTTCTCATCGTCGTCGCGTTGGGCATCGCGTTCCTGATCAAGTCGTTCCTCTTCCAGGCCTTCTACATCCCGTCCGAGTCGATGACGCCGACGCTTCAGGTCGGCGACCGCGTGCTGGTGAACAAGCTGTCGTACGACCTGCACGACGTGAATCGCGGCGACATCATCGTGTTCGAAGCGCCGGCGCTGGCACGCTCGGACGGGATCGAGGATCTCGTGAAGCGGACGGTTGGCCTCCCCGGCGACACGGTCACCGGCGACGACAGCGGGGGGGTGGTCGTCAACGGGCGTCGGCTCGATGAGCCGTACCTCCCCGAGGGCACACCGTCGAGGTTCAGCGATGTACCCCCGGGCTGTGATCCGCCACCCAACGGGGCGCCGGGCTGCGTCGTCCCCGAAGGGCATCTCTTCATGATGGGCGACAATCGCGAAGCGTCGAAGGATTCCCGGGTGTTCGGTCCGATCAACGAGAACGCGGTCGTGGGCCGCGTCTTCGTGCGCATCTGGCCATTGTCGAATCTCGGGCTCCTCTAGCGCGCGTCGCCCTGCGCTTCGGAGGGCGGCCCGCCCGTCGTCCACTCGGCGACGGACGCCACCATCCGATCGACGTCGTCGCAGTACACCGCGTCGATCCCGATGCCGAGCATCGAGCGCAGGTGCCGGACCTCCTGCACGTCCCACGCGAACGCGCGCACCTCGAAGCGGTGGAACAGCTCGACGAGCCCGCGACTCCACTCGCTGTGATGCATGTTCATCGCGTTGATGCGCGCCGCAGCGAGGTCGGCTGCGTGGCGTTCGATCGTGTGAGAGAGGCGGCTCCGCAGCTGGCTGTGCACGAGCTTGACTTCGATCGCCTCCTCCCGGAGCCCCCGGAGGCGCGTGGTGGACGCAGAGCAGAGCCACAGTCGGTGTGCGTCGCCCCGTTCGCGTGCGAGCTCGATGACCTGCTGTCCGATATCGGGCGCCTTCAGGTCGATCGACAGCTCGTAGTCGGAGCCGAGCTGGTCGTAGAGGTCGACAAGTCGAGGGGCGCCGTGCCGGCCGAGCCGCTCGGCCGACGTCGCAGGGACGCGCAGCCGCCACGGCACGATGCCGACGATTCGCGCGCGGAGCCACTCGTCGTGGGCGAGGACGACTTCGCCGTCGGCCGATCGCCGGGCGTCGGTCTCGAGGCCGCGGGCGCCGTGCTCGAGGGCGTACCGAAAGGCCGGGAGGGTGTTCTCCGGGAGGTGGGCTCGAGCGCCTCGGTGGGCGAACGTGATGAGGGCCACGGGACCTGTCTTCTCGGGGCTGCTGGGCGTTCTCGGGTGCTCGGGCGCGGTTCGGGACCCTTCCGGGACTCCCGGCGGATTCCGTCATCTTGGCTCAAGCAGTGCTCGGAGAGCGCCGATTCACTGCGCGTGACTTCGATCAAGGCCGAATGCCCACGGTGCGGAGCGGTCCGGCTGGGGCCCCACGACGTGACGGTGCGCACCTGCGCCGCCGACGGTACCGGCGCGTACCGGTTCCGGTGCCCGGCCTGCGCCACCGCGGCCGTCCACGAGGCGAGCCCGGCGATCTGTGCGCTCCTCCGCCAGGCAGGCTGCGCCGAAGAGGTCTGGCATCTTCCGGCGGAGCTCACCGAGCGACGCCTGGGCCCGGCCCTCACCCCGGACGACCTCCTGGACTTCCACCTGCTGCTGCGCGGCGACGACTGGCCCGAGAGGCTCCAGGCCGTGAACCGCGACACCTGACACCTGGCAGCTGATCTGGCGCCCCTGATCTGGCGCCCCTGATCTGGGGTCCGGAGGGACGAGCGGTACGCTTCGCTCGTCGTCGGCTCGAAGGGAGACCCGTGCAGCTCGGTCCGGCCGAGATCCTGGTGGTCCTTGTCATCGCGCTCCTCGTGTTCGGGCCCAACAAGCTGCCCGAGGTGGGGCGCCAGGTCGGGCGGGCCATGAAGGAGTTTCGCCAGTTCCAACGGACGATGACCCGTGACGTCCACGAGGTCTTCTCCGACGATGCATCGGGGAGTGCCGAGCCGGCGCCCACGCTGCCGCCGAAGGACACCACGATCGACGCGGCGTCCTCTGACGTGTCGTCCGGCGGGTCTTCCGGCGAGCGAGCCGCGGATTCGTCCACCGGATCATCTGACGAGCGTGCGGGGGAGTCGGCCGCCGACCCCGAGACGCACGCGTAACACATCGTGACCCCGGAGCCCACCGGCGGCGGACAGATGACCGTCGTCGAGCACCTCACCGAGCTGCGTCGGCGCCTCATGTGGTCGATCGTCGTGGTCGCCGGCACCGCGTCGCTCTGCTACTGGTTCTCGCCCGACATCATCAAGTTCTTCCTGAAGTACTACACCGAAGCCACCGACCGGGGCAGCGCCAACACGTTCGTCTTCACCGGTCCGCTCGACGCGTTCGTGACACGGCTGAAGGTGGCCACCTACGGAGGGATCGTCCTTGCGCTGCCGTTCCTCCTCTGGCAGCTCTGGCGCTTCATCACCCCCGGGTTGCACTCGAAGGAGAAGAAGTACGCGGTTCCGTTCCTCGTCGCTTCGATCGCGCTCTTCCTGCTCGGAGCGGTCGTCGCGATGATCACGCTGCCGGAGGCGTTGAACTTTCTGCTCAACGTCGGCGGTCAGGAGCAGCGACCGCTGCTCACTGCCGACAAGTACATCGGGCTCGTCGCGCTGATGCTGCTCGCGTTCGGACTCGCCTTCGAGTTCCCGGTGGTCCTGGTGTTCCTGCTCATCGCCCGGGTGATCACCACCGCCCAGCTGCGGAGCTTCCGCCGATGGGCGATCGTCCTGATCTTCGTCTTCGCTGCCGTGATCACGCCGAGCCAGGACCCGTACTCTCTGTTCTTCATGGCTGTGCCGATGTGTGTCTTCTACGAGGGGAGCATCGTGATCGGGAGGATCCTCAAGCGATGACTCGTGCCCGTTCCCGCACGTACCAGCCGCGGCGCGACCGTCGCGAGGTGGTGGTCGCCGTGCTCGCCGTCGCCGCGATCCTCCTCGTGACGGTGGGCCTGCTGCTGCTCTTCGCTCCCCATGACGACACGGGCTCGGTGCCGTCCAGCCCGACGATCACGCTGCCGACCGACACCAGCCTGCCGCCGGACACGACCGCTCCGGCGACGCCAACGACCGACGCACCGGCACCCTGACGTCGGGCGCATCGAAGTCGGCTGATCGCGCTGCCGTGGGGACTCGGACCGAGTTCGAGGCGAGCATCGGGTTCTCGCTCGATGACTTTCAGCGGCACGCGCTCGACGCGCTCGACGCCGGGCGTTCCGTTCTCGTAGCCGCGCCCACCGGCTCCGGCAAGACCATCGTGGCGGAGTACGCGATCGCTCGGGCGCTGGCACGCGGCGGGAAGGCGTTCTACACGACGCCGTTGAAGGCACTTTCGAACCAGAAGTTCGGCGACCTTGTGCGGATCCACGGGAACGACCGTGTGGGCCTCCTCACCGGCGACAACTCGGTGAATGGCGACGCGCCAGTGGTCGTGATGACCACCGAAGTGCTGCGCAACATGATCTACGCCGCGTCGCCAGCGCTCGACGGTCTCGACTCCGTCGTCCTCGACGAGGTCCACTACCTCCAGGACCGCTACCGCGGCGCGGTCTGGGAAGAGGTGATCGTGCATCTCCCGCCGGAGATCGATCTTGTGTGCCTCTCGGCGACGGTGTCGAACGCGGAGGAGTTCGCAGCGTGGATCGAGACCGTGCGTGGCGCCACGACGCCGGTCATCGAGGAGCGCCGTCCGGTCGAGCTGCACCACCGATACCTCGTGGGCGAGCGCGATGTCGACGCGCTGCACCTCCTCCCGACCTTCGTCGGCCGGGGCGACGAGTTGGCGCCGAACCCCGAGGCCGCGCGGCTCGACCGTCGGGTCGGCCGGGGCCCGAACCCGCGCCCGAGCCGACGGCTCCGCACCCCCGGACGGACCGAGGTGGCCGAGCTCCTCGCAGCCGAAGATCTCCTTCCGGCGATCGTCTTCGTGTTCAGTCGCAAGGGGTGTGACCAGTCCGTCGAGCAGTGCCTCGCCGCCGGGCTACGACTGACGACGCCCGACGAGCGCGTCGAGATCCGCCGGATCGCCGAGGCTCACGTCCGCGGGCTGTCCGATTCCGATCTCGCGGTGCTCGGCTACGACCGGTGGCTTGCCGGGCTCGAGTCGGGCCTGGCCGCCCACCACGCCGGCATGGTCCCGCCGATGAAGGAAGCGGTGGAGGCGGCATTCGCGGCTGGACTGGCCAAGGTGGTGTTTGCGACCGAGACCCTCGCGTTGGGGATCAACATGCCGGCTCGGTCGGTCGTCATCGAGAAGCTCTCCAAGTTCACCGGGGAGCGCCATGAGCTCCTGACACCGGGCGAATACACCCAGCTCACGGGTCGGGCGGGGCGACGCGGCATCGACGCCGTCGGGTACGCGGTCGTGCTCTGGAGTCCCTGGGTGCCGTTCGAGCAGGTCGCCGGGCTGGCGTCCCGACGCACCGACGCGCTCCGCTCGTCGTTCCGGCCGACCTACAACATGACGGTGAACCTCGTCGGGCGCTACTCGGCGGAGCAGGCGCATCACCTCCTCAACCTGTCGTTCGCGCAGTTCCACGTCGATCGTGACGTCGTCGCACTCGAACGCCAGCTCGCACGGGCCGATACCCAGCTCCACGAACAGCGAGCCTTGGCGCGCAGCGATTTCGGTGACGTCGACGAGTACCGCAAGCTGCTCGACAGCCTCGGTGCCGAACGGCGCGGTGCCGGAGCGGGCCGTCGGATCGGCAAGGCCATGGAGGCCCTCGTCTCCGGTGACATCGTGTGGGTCGGTGGTCCGGGGGGCAAGGTGGTGGTGTTGGCCCAGGAGGCGCGCCGCGGTTCGATCCGGATCCTCGCGCTCGGCCCCTCGCGTCACCTGGTACGCCTCGCGCCCGACGACTTCGAGGCTCCACCGGTCGCGGTCGGGCGCGTCGATCTTCCGCAGCCCTACGCACCACGCAACCGCGTCTTTCAGCGGACCGTGCTCGAATCCTTGCGCCGCAAGAAGGTCCGTCGACCGTCGCGCCGCGACGACGGCGGTTCCAGCCGGATCGACGAGCTCGAGACCGAGATCGCGGCGCACCCCGTCGATCGTGACCCCGAACGCGACGGGCGCGTGCGCGCGTCGGGAATCGTCGTGCGCCTCGAGCGTGACCGGACTCGTCTCGAGAAGCGGGTGCGGGCCCGGTCCGACAGCCTGGCGCGCCAGCTCGATCGAGTGCGACGCATTCTCGAGAGCCGGGGCTATCTCGACGGTTGGTCGCTCACGCCGGCAGGTTCGATGCTTGCCCGGCTCTATGCGGACACCGATCTCCTTCTCGCCGAGTCCCTGCGCGACGGGCTGTTCGACGGGCTCGAGGCTCCCGAGATGGCGGCACTCGTGTCGTGCTTCACCTACGAGCGGCGCGGCTCCGACGGCGCGCCGCCCGTGCCGCCCGCACGATGGCCGTCGTCCAAGGTCGCTCAGCGGGCACGCCGGATCGATCGCCTGCGCCGGGCCTTGGCGAGCGACGAAGCCGAGGCCGGGCTCCCGGAGACACGGCCCGCCGATCCGGGGTTCACGCCCTACGCCTACGAGTGGGCCGCGGGCGACGACCTCGGTCGGGTCCTCGACGACGAAGAGCTCACGGGCGGGGACTTCGTGCGCCATATCAAGCAGTGCATCGACCTGCTCCGCCAGATCGTCGAGGTAGCGCCCGAGCCGGACACACGCAACACTGCACGGGCCGCGGCCGACGCTTGTCACCGTGGCGTGGTGGTGGCGGGGAACGTGGTGGCGGCGTGATCCGACCCGGCGCCACTTGGGGCGTCGCGGCGAGCGGTGCGGAGGCGTTCGAAGGTCGCGGCAGCGACGTCGAGCTCGCGGAGCTCGCGCGGTCGCACCCGGGAGAGCTCGTACGCTTCGTGCCGACCACGAGCTGCGATCTGGCTCGGGCAGTCGGGCTCACCGCGGAGTCGTCGGCGTCGTGGGAGCTGCCGATCGACGCGATCGACCTCGGTGACGGGTTCGCGGTGAACATGGTGGTGCTGGGGACGCGCCCCGATCGCGTTCGATGGTGGACGCGATCGCGCTCGCTCACCGTCCACGTCGACGACCGTCTCGTCTTCGACGGTCGGGCCGCCTCGGTGCTGGTCGCGAACGGGCAGTACCTCGCGGGCCGCGACGTCGTCCCGCGCGGTCACCCCGGGGACGGCCGGCTCGAGATGCAGGTCTACGCGGTGCGCGTGGCGGACCGGGCCTCGATGCGGCGTCGCCTTCCCGCCGGCACCCACGTGCCCCACCCCGACATCACCTGCGTGACCGGACGGCGATTCCGGGTCCGGGTCGCCGCGCCCCTCCGAGGTGAGGTGGACGGCGTCGGCGTCCCGGCCCGGAGGCTGTGGGAGATCGAGGTCGTCCCTGGCGCCCTCCGGCTCCTGGTGTGATCGCGACCGCCGTTCCGGCCCTGGTGCGGGCGCTCCTGGCCCTCTCCGGGGCGGGGCACGCCCGGTCCGTAACGGCCGGGAGCCGGGTCCCCGGGGGCCGGGGGAGGCGTCGGTACCATCGACCTCCGTCCGTCGCCGAGGCACCCCGGGGCTGAGCATGCACTACGTCGCCGAGCGCTTCACCCCTCAGGAAGAGGCGACGCTCCGGCCGTACTTCACCAACCTCGACGGCCCCGTGTTCGCCCTCGTCAACCTGCCCGAGGTCGTGAAGGGCGCGCTCTTCGCCCGGTACTCGCGCAGCTCGAAGAGCCTGCGTCGGCTCTTCCTCGACGAGTTCGTCGCCGATCTCGACCTCACCGGCGACCTCACCGTCGACGCCACGATCGGACTGCGACGCGCGGAGGAGCTCTACGACCGGGTCTTCCTCGAGTACGGCGACGATTCCGTCGCCCAGCTGGGGGGCGTGCACCTCGCGTGTGAACAGGCTTCGAACCTCCTCACCAAGGTGCTGGAGTGGGGCCGGCTCATGGCGTACCTCGAACAGTCGACGCGCTACATCCCCTACGACACGCGGCTCGGAGGCCTCTATCGGTTCCTCCGGCCGCCGGCGGTCCTGCAGTCGCGGTTGGGCGCGCGCTACGTCGGTGATCTCGACGCGATGTTCGACGCGTACGCCTCGTGTCTCCCTCGGCTCACCGACTGGGCCCGTGAGCAGTTCCCGAAGCAGTCGACGGACTCCGACTTCGTGTACAAGCAGACGATCAAGGCCAAGGCATGCGACGCGGCCCGCGGGATCCTGCCCGCCGCAACCCTTTCGAACGTTGGCATCTACGGCACGGGGCAGGCGTACGAGCAGCTGCTCCTCCGCATGCGTGCCCACCCGCTCCCCGAAGCTCGGTCCTACGCGGCGTTGATGCTCGAGGAGCTCCGAAAGGTCATCCCGTCGTTCCTCACACGCGTCGATCGGCCCGACCGTGGTTTGGCGTGGAGCCGGTACCTCGAGGACACGCGAGCCGCGACCGAGGGAGTCGCGGCTCGCGTCTTCACCAACGAGGTCCCGGAGTCACGCCCGGGCGTCACCCTCACCGACTTCGATCCCGAGGGCGAGGACAAGGTCCTGGCTGCGATCTGCTATCCGTTCCTCGACCTCCCCGACGATCAGCTCCTGGCGCGCGTTCGTACCCTCGGGACCGACGACCGCGTCGCGCTGCTCCGCGCGTACGTGGGTGAGCGCGCGAACCGTCGGCACAAACCCGGGCGCGCGTTCGAGCGCACGGGCTATCGCTTCGACGTGCTCTGCGACTACGGCGCGTTCCGAGACCTGCAGCGCCACCGCATGCTCACGATCGAATGGCAGACGCTGTCCGCGCGCCACGGCTACGAACGGCCGGTGGCGATCGACGATGCCGGGCTCGCTCCCGTGTTCGACGACGCGATGGCGCTCTCTGCCGCATTGCACGACGAGCTCGCGAGGGACTTCCCGCTCGAAGCTCCCTACGCCGTGTCTCTCGCGTACCGCATCCGCTTCGTCATCCAGATGAACGCTCGCGAGGCAATGCACCTGCTCGAGCTGCGTACCTCACCGCAGGGTCATCCCGCGTACCGAGTGGTGGGTCAGGAGATGCACCGGCTCATCGCGGAGCAGGCCGGTCATCGCGCGATCGCGGCCGCGATGAGCCACGTCGACCACGAGGATCATGACCTCGAGCGGCTCACCGCCGAGCGGACGGCCGAGGCGCGTCGCCTCTCGGCGACACCGCAGAAGAAGCTCGCGAGGCCCTGACCTGCGTTGTCGCGTGTTGTCTCGTGTTGTCGCGCGGCGTTGCAGGTCAGCGCGGTGACGTCCGGCTTGACACGGAGCGCGACGTGCGGCGTACTGGGGGCGAGCCTGCGGCTCCGGTTGGAATGTGCATCTCGGTGCTCCGGCCGGGGAGTCCGTTGGGTGGCAGGGGCCCAGGAGACCAGGGAGAAGACGCCGAGCCCGCTGGAATAACCCGCCTGCCACGCAGGCCGGGCCAAACGGTGCCAGCTCGGTGGCCCAACGGCCTCCTGGGCCCCATCTGCCGCCACACGAGGCCGCTCGTCGGCCGTTGGCCGTCGGCGCGGGTCCCGGGGGTCGGGAATGTTTGGTGTCCGGGCACAGTTGCCGGGTCGCCGAGGGGGTCGGGATTATGCTCCGGCCCGTGATGCGGCGAGACGGCCGCGGGAGCATGCATGAGCGACGATACATTTCAGGACGAGAAGGCATCCGCCGTGGATCTCGACACCGAAGATCTCGCGGACGATCTTGCTCCTGACGACCTGGCGGTCGACGAAGATCTGGCGGTCGACGAGGCGGTCCTCGACGAGGATCTCGTCGACGATGCGGTGCTCGACGAGGATCTCGTCGACGATGCGGTCTTGGACGTGGAGGTCGTTCCCTTGGACACAATCACCGAGGTGCTCGTCGACCCCACCGCAGCCGTCGTCGAGACGCCGGGGGAGTCCCCACGCGCCAAGCGCTCCGACGATGACGATGATGTCGTCGATCTCGACGAGGAACTGCATCCCGACGATGTCGAGACGCCGCTCGATGCGCTGCTGGAGGAGAAGACGGCGAGCGCCAAGATGGAGGACGACGAGGAGGAGCTCGAGGAGGAGGAACCAGAGGGGGCCGAGCCGGGTGATGGCCCGAGCCGCATCGTGCCGCGCCGTCCGACCGAGTTCCACTGCTCGTCGTGCTTCCTCCTCCTCCCGCGCAGCCAGCTCGCCGACGAGGAGAAGATGCTCTGCCGCGACTGCGCCTGAGGGAGTCGGTGGCCGAACGTCGGCGATCACACCCTTCTGTCCTCGGATGGGCGTTCCTCGGGCGGATCGCGCTCGCGGTCACGAGCGGGCTGCTCTTCTCGACGGCCAGCCCACCCCTCGATCTCGGGCCGTTCGCCCTCGTCGCACTCGTCCCCCTCCTCTGGGCATGGCGCGGCGCGTCGGTTGTGCGCGCCGGGATCCTCGGCCTGGCGTTCGGTCTCGCCTTCCTCGGCGCGCTCATCTTCGGGCTGCATCACGTGGGCCTCGTCGGCTATGTCGCCCTCGTCGTCGTAGCCGGCCTGTACTACGCCCTGATCGGCGTGCTCGTCGCGCTGTTCGCTGGTCGTGGCTACTCGTCGCCTTGGCTCACCGGCGTGGCCTGGGTCGTCGTCGAAGGCCTGCTCGTGCGGTGGCCGCTCGGTGGGCTCGCGGCGTCCGAGGCCGGCGTGACCCTCCACGACGTGGCCCCGGCCCGAGCGCTCGCGAGCGTCGGTGGCGTCGCGCTCGTGTCGTTCGTCGTGGTGGTCACGAACGGCTTGGTGCTGGACGGCGCGCTCGCGCTTTGGCGCCATCGGCGTCGGGCGGCCGCGATGGCCGGGATCGGTCTCAGCGTGCTCGTGCTGGTGGGTGCGGTCGCGGACCTCACCCGGTTCCACGGGACGGAGACGGGCCGGATCCGCTTCGCCCTGCTCCAAGGCTTCGATCTCCCCAACGCGTCGGCCACCCAGGCGGGCACCGACGCGTACGCGACCGCACGCCACTTCGAGCTCGCCTCACACCTACGCGGACGCTACGACCTCATCGTCTTCCCGGAGTCGGCCCTCGACCGTGACCCGGAATTGGATCCCGCGTTGCGGAAGCGGATCACCGATCTCGCGGCGAAGCACCATGCGGTGGTGCTCGTGAACGCTCGCACTCCGGCGCCGGGAGGTGGTGTCTACAACGCGAACCTCGCGTACGGACCCAACGGAGTCCTGCAGGGCGTCTACGCCAAGCAGCACCTCGTGCCCTTCGGGGAGTACGTCCCGTGGCGTGATGAGCTGTCATTCGTCTCCGATCTGCGCCAGATCCCCTACGACTTCGTCGCCGGCGACCATCGCCAGCTCTTCCGCGTGGCTCGGCGTCCCGTCGCAACCGTGATCTGCTACGAGTCGGCCTACTCGGGCCTCGTGCGATCGTTCGTCCGAGACGGCGCGGAGGCAGTGGTGGTGTCGACGAGCGACCGGGCATACGGGCGTTCGGGGATCGCCTCCCTGCATCTGGCCCAGAGCCAGATGCGGGCCGCCGAGACGGGTCGCCCCGTGCTGCAAGCCTCGATCTCGGGAATCAGCGGCGTGATCGACGCCGACGGAACGGTGCACGACATGAGCGAGCTCTTCGAGAACACCATCACGACCGGTACCGTTGCGACCGTCACGGGGGAGACGCTCTCCGTCCGTTTCGGCGACTGGCTGCTGATCCTGTGCTCGTCCGGGCTGCTCGTCACCGCAGTGCTCGCGGTGACGAGGCCACGCACTGCGCCCGTAGACTGACCGGCGGCTCACCCCCGTGAAGCCGTTCGAGCAGCGCGAGCCAGACAGCCTGGCCAGACACCCTAGGAGGGCACGACGTGGCCGACGACAAGGACACCGTGGAGCGCGCGAAGGAGATCCTCGTGTACGGGCCGATCGGGCTCGCGCTGTACCTGCGCGACAGCGCCCCTTCGTTCTTGAAGGTGTTCGTCGCCCGCGGCCGGGCCGAGCTCGACGAGCGCAAGCGCAGCGTCGGTGAGCAGCTCGGGCAGGCACGCACCGTCGGACAGGACACGGTGGGCCAGAGCGCGCCGGAGGGTGGCGCCCCGCAGGTGCTGCGCATCGTTGCCGACGGTCTCGGCAGGGTGCGCGAGACCGCCGAGGGCGCCCTGGAGGCCCTCGGCGCCCTCGGGGGCGAAACTTCGACTGTCCCCAGAACCGCGCCCGGTTCCCCGGTGGCCGCGCCGGAGCAGGGTACGAGCTGGACGGACCCGACGACGCCGTCCGATCCCGGAGCGCGGGGGAGCACGCCACCAGCCGCGCCGGCGCCGGGCCTCGCCATCCCCGACTACGACGAGCTCTCCGCCTCACAGGTCGTCGATCGTCTCGACGGTCTCGCGCCGACCGCGCTCGACGCAATTCGGGCCTACGAGACCGCGCACCGCGGGCGGGCAACGATCCTCGGGAAGATCGAACAGCTCGGTCAGACCGGTTAGATCGGTCAGGCCTCGGCACCGTGGAGGGTTCGCGTCCTGCCACTTCGCAAGACGCAGTGGCGATCGTCGGCCTCGCACGCGCCTTGCGCGATGAGCTGACCGCGATGCGTGGTGGCGCCCTGTGGGTCGATCGTGAGGGCCGTGGGGAGCCGTTGGAGGCTGCGTTCGCGGAGTGGTTGGCGAAGCCGCAATGGCTGGTGGTCTCGGGCTGCATCGACGACGTCGTGGTCGGCTACGGCGTGGTCGAGGTGGAGACGCTGCGCTCCGGATCCCGGCTCGGCGTGATCCACGAGCTCTTCGTCGAGGTCGAGGCCCGGTCCGTGGGCGTTGGTGAGGCCATGGCCGGCGCACTGGTCGCGTTCTGTCGTGACGCCCACTGCGCCGGGATCGACGCACGCGCGTTGCCCGGGCACCGAGCCGCGAAGAACTTCTTCGAAGAACAGCGGTTCACCGCACGCGCGATCGTGATGCACCAGGATCTCGACGATCCCGACGTGAGCGCCGCCGGCTCGGGGCGGGCCCCTGCGTAGCGGCCCAGGTGGAGCGGTCCATGCCGCCGACGCTGCGGCGTGTCTGTGCCGAGAATCCCCGTTATGTCAAGTTCCTTGCAGAACGGGGGATGCACTCCGGCTACTCCCCGCCGTCGGGAATGGTGAGTTCGGACATCGGCGGACACGAGCACACGACGTTGCGGTCACCGTACGCGTTGTCGATGCGACCGACCGGTGGCCAGTACTTGTCGCCGGCCTGCTCCTTCGACGGGAAGCCGGCGAGCTCACGGGGGTACGAGCGTGACCAGGTGTCGGCGGCCACGTCGGCGGCCGTGTGCGGTGCGTGGCGAAGCGGGCTGTCGTCGACGGTCCACTCCCCTGCGGAGACGCGCTCGATCTCGGCGCGGATCGCGAGCATCGCGTCACAGAACCGATCCAGCTCGTGCCGCGACTCGGACTCGGTTGGCTCCACCATGAGCGTCCCGGCGACCGGGAACGACATCGTCGGAGCGTGGAACCCGAAGTCGATGAGCCGTTTCGCGACGTCCTCTGCCGTGACGCCGGTCGCCTGGGTGATCGGGCGCAGGTCGAGGATGCACTCGTGGGCGACCAGTCCGTCCGGCCCGGTGTAGAGGACCGGGTAGTGGTCGCGCAGGCGCGCGGCGACATAGTTCGCGTTGAGGATCGCGATCTGGGTCGCCCGCCGCAGGCCGTCGGGACCCATCATCGCGATGTACGCCCAGGAGATCGGCAGGATGCCGGCCGAACCCCATGGTGCTGCCGAGATCGGTCCGACCCCGGTGACGGGACCGGCCTCCGGGCACGAGGGGTGGTTCGGGAGGTAGGGCGCCAGATGCGCGCGCACTGCGACCGGTCCGACGCCCGGTCCCCCGCCACCGTGGGGGATGCAGAACGTCTTGTGCAGGTTGAGGTGTGACACGTCCGCGCCGAACGCGCCCGGCTTCGCGAGCCCGACGAGCGCGTTGAGGTTCGCGCCGTCGAGGTAGACCTGCCCACCGTGCTCGTGCACCACGGCGCAGACGTCGCGGATCTGCTCCTCGAACACCCCGTGCGTCGACGGGTACGTGACCATCAACGCCGCAAGCCGGTCGGCGTTCTCGTTGGCCTTCGCCTCGAGCTCGTCGAGATCCACGTTGCCATCGTCGTCGCAGCGCACGACGAGGACCCGCATCCCGGCCATCGCCGCGCTGGCTGCGTTGGTGCCGTGCGCTGACGCCGGGATGAGGCACACGTCGCGATCGCGGTCGCCGCGTCCGTGGTGGTACGCGCGGATTGCGAGGAGGCCCGCAAGCTCGCCCTGAGAGCCCGCGTTGGGCTGGAGCGATACCGCGTCGTAGCCCGTGATCTCACAGAGCCAGCGCTCGAGGTCGGCGAACAGCTCCCGATATCCCGCGGCCTGCTCGATCGGCGCGAACGGATGGATCCGCGCGAACTCTGGCCACGTCACCGGGATCATCTCGACGGTGGCGTTGAGCTTCATCGTGCACGAACCGAGCGGGATCATGGTGCGATCGAGGGCGAGATCGCGATCCGCGAGGCGGCGTAGATACCGGAGCATGTCGGTCTCGGACCGGTACCGGTGGAACACGGGGTGGGTGAGGAACTTCGACGCCCGCTCGACTTCGTTCGGGATGGCGTCGGGCGTCGTCGCGTCGAGCGCGTCCACCCCGAGCGCGTCGGCGTCGAGCCCGAAGGCGCTCCACACGGCCTTCACCACCGTGCGCGTCGTGGTCTCGTCGAGCGCGATCCCGAGTGTGTCGGCGTCGACGACCCGCAGATTGATGCCCCGCTCGCGTGCCTCCTGCGCGATTGCCTCGGCTCGGCCGGTCACGCGCGTCTGGACCGTGTCGAAGAACGCATCGTGGACGATCTCCACGCCGCCGGTCCGCAGGCCGGCCGCGAGGATCGCAGCCAGGCGGTGGACGCGACGGGCGATCGTCTGGAGCCCGTCAGGACCGTGGTACGTGGCGTACAGACCGGCGATGACGGCCAGGAGCACCTGGGCGGTGCAGATGTTGCTGGTGGCCTTCTCGCGGCGGATGTGCTGCTCACGAGTCTGGAGCGCGAGACGGAGCGCGGGCCGTCCGGCCTCGTCGATCGACACCCCGACCAGGCGGCCCGGGAGGCTGCGCTTGTACTTGTCGCGCGTGGCCATGAACGCGGCGTGCGGCCCCCCGAACCCGAGTGGCACGCCGAAGCGCTGCGACGAGCCGACGACGACGTCGGCTCCTTGCTCCCCCGGCGAGCTCATCAGGACGAGGCCGAGCAGGTCGGCCGCCACCGCGACGAGCGCGCCCTGGGCGTGCATCCGCGCGATCACGTCGCGGCGGTCGCGCACCCGACCGCTGCTCCCCGGTTCCTGGAGCAGGACGCCGAAGACGCCGCTCGGTGGCACGTCCGTCTCGGCGTCGCCGACGACCACGTCGAGGCCGAGCGGCTCGGCGCGCGTCTGCACGACGGCGATGGTCTGCGGGTGGGCATCGCCGTCGACGAAGAACGTGTCACCCGCGGCGGCGTTGCTGCGGTGCAGCAGCGTCATGGCCTCTGCCACCGCGGTCGCTTCGTCGAGCAGTGAGGCGTTCGCAAGCTCGCTCCCGGTCAGGTCGGCGACCATCGTCTGGAAGTTGAGGAGCGCCTCGAGTCGGCCCTGGGAGATCTCGGGCTGGTACGGCGTGTACGCCGTGTACCAGGCGGGGTTCTCGAGGACGTTTCGCAGGATCACCGGCGGCGTGATCGTGTCGGAGTAGCCGAGCCCGATGAGCGAGGTCAGCACCGTGTTGCGCGCTGCGAGCTCCCGCAACGCAGCGAGCGCCGAGGATTCATCGCGCGGCTCGGGAAGATCGAGCGTCTCGTCGCGGATCGCGGCCGGAACCGCGGTGTCCACCAGCTCGTCGAGCGAGGCCGCGTCGAGCGCGTTGAGCATCGCCTGCTCGTCGTCGGGCCCGGGGCCCACGTGGCGGCCGACGAATCGGTCGGGCTGTTCCAGGTCGGACAGACTCCGGCGGGGTGGGTTGCTCACTCGAGGCTCCC
>JALHSW010000619.1 GCA_022865365.1 Acidimicrobiia bacterium
CTCCCGCGCTTGCCCACCGGCTAGGTTCGCCACCCATGGGTTCAAGCGGAATGAAGAAGCGGCGCAAGGGCGGCGGGAAGAGCGGCAACCACCCGCAGCACCTCCAGAAGGTGGGAAACACGCGCGAGTCGGCCGAGCACGAGCAGGCGCTCGAACGCTCCGCCATCGCCGACACCATGGGGCTGGGCAACGCGCCGGGGTGGCTCAAGATGGGCTGCCTCGTCATCGGCGCCCTGATCCTCGTCGCCGCCGTGGTCGCCCTCATCTCGCTCGACTGATCCCGCTCGCCCGATCCCGCGCGCGCTTCGCCCGATCCCGCGCGCGCTTCGCACGGGTTCTCGGCACGTTGAGCGACAACAGTTGTCGGCGAGCGTGCCGAGAACCCGCTGTTGGCCGCTCGCTCGTGTCAGCCGAGGCGCTCGATGATCGTCACGTTGGCCTGACCGCCGCCTTCGCACATCGTCTGGAGGCCGTAGCGGCCGCCGGTGCGCTCGAGCTCGTTGAGCATCGTGGTCATGAGTCGGGTGCCGGTCGCGCCGAGCGGGTGGCCGAGCGCGATCGCGCCGCCGTTCACGTTCACCTTCGCGAGGTCGGCGCCGGTTTCCTTCTGCCACGCGAGCACGACCGACGCGAACGCTTCGTTGATCTCGACCAGGTCGATCTGGTCGAGGGTCATGCCGGTCTTCTCGAGCGCGTAGGCCGTCGCCGGGATCGGTGCACTGAGCATGAAGATGGGGCTGTCCCCACGCACCGACAGATGGTGGATCCGAGCACGCGGCGTGACGCCGTGGTCCTTCACCGCTTGCTCCGACATGACGAGCATCCCGCTCGCGGCGTCGGAGATCTGCGACGCCACGGCCGCCGTGAGCCGTCCACCCTCTTCGAGCGTCGGGAGCTGCGCCATCTTCTCGAGCGAAGTGCCCCGCCGCGGGCCTTCGTCGGCGGTCACGCCCTTGAGCGGCGCGATCTCGGGCTCGAACCGACCCTCGTCCTGCGCGCGGATCGCGCGCTCGTGGCTCTCGAGCGCGAAGGCCTCCATCTCCTCTCGCGAGATATTCCACTTCTCGGCGATCATCTCCGCGCCGCGGAACTGCGAGACCTCCTGATCGCCGTAACGCGCCGCCCAGCCCTCCGAACCCGAGAACGGGTCGGTGAACCCGAACTGCTCGGCTGCGGTCAGTGCCGCCCCGATCGGGATCTGGCTCATGTTCTGCACGCCACCGGCGAGGATCACGTCGGTGGTCCCGCTCATCACGGCCTGCGCGGCGAAGTGCACCGCCTGCTGCGACGATCCGCATTGGCGGTCGATGGTCGTTCCCGGCACCTCCTCCGGGTAGCCGGCGGCGAGCCAGCAGGTGCGCGCGATGTCGCCGGCTTGGGGACCGAGCTGGTCGACGCACCCGAAGAACACGTCCTCCACCGCTGCGGGGTCGATCCCCGTGCGCTCGATCAGCGCCGTGATCACATGGGCGCCGAGATCGGCCGGGTGCACCTGGGAGAGGCCGCCGCCTCGCTTCCCGACTGGCGTGCGGATCGCATCGACGATGTAGGCCTCGGGCATCAGGGCTTCTCCTCCTGCGCGCTCGACGAGCGCTCCATCGTGCTCACAGGATCGCACGTCCCACGCGGTCCCGGTGCAACGCGGCATCCCCCCAGGCCGCGGCCAGCGCCCAGGCCCGCTTCATGAAGAGGTGCAGGTCGTACTCGTACGAGTAGCCGATCGCACCATGACACTGGAGCGCGTGCTTGGCCGTGAGCACGGCGGCATCGGAGGCGGTGGCCTTCGCCATCGAGACGTGCACCGCGGTGTCCTCATCGCCGGTTGCGAGTGACCACGCCGCCCGGTACACGAGCGGACGGGCGAACTCGAGCGCGATGCGGGCGTCGGCGAGGTGGTGCTTGACCGCCTGAAAGGTCCCGATCGGCACGCCGAACTGTCGCCGTTCGGTCGCGTACGCGACCGTCAAGTCGAGCATCCGGCGAGTCAGGCCGACGAGCTGGGCTGCAGTGCCGAGTGCGCCGCGGTCGAACGCGGCCGCCGCGGCGGGCCCCTCCCCCACGACCGTCCCGCGTGTGGGCTCCCACTGCACCCGGGCGAGCCGTCGGGCGCCGTCGACCGACTCGGTCGGCGTCAGCACCACGTCGGCACGAGGGACCAGGAACCACTCACCGTCGTGCACGAGAAGAAGCCGGTCGGCCCGGTCCGCGTACGGGACGACGGGTTCGTGGAAGAACGACGTGCTGATCGTCTCGTCACCCCCGAGGGACGCTGCCGGCTCGCCGAGCAGGGGCATCGCGACCGCGGCATGCTCGACGATCGGCTCGGGGAGCGCGGCGTACCCCGTCTCCTCGAGCAGCAGCACGAGGTCTACGTAGCTCAAGCCCAGTCCACCGACGGCCTCAGACGCCAGCAACCCGAAAACGCCCATCTCGCCGAGTGCAGGCCAGGCGCGTCCGACACGACCGGCGTCGACGCCCCATGCCTCACGCACGACCGACGGCGGGCACTCCTTGGCGAGCAGCTCACGCACCGCGTCGCGAAACGCGATCTGATCGTCGGTGAACGCGAAGCGCATCGCTACTTCCTCGGGAGCCCGAGCACTCGCTCGGCGATCACGTTGCGCTGGATCTCGTTCGTCCCCGCATAGATCGGCCCCGACAACGCGAACTGGAATCCCTTCATCCAACCGGTCTCGTCGCGCTCAGCGTCCGCCCCGAGGAGCGCGAGGGCCGCCTCGTGCAAGCGGACGTCGAGCTCGGACCAGAACACCTTGGTCATGCTCGACTCCGCTCCGAGGTTCTCGCCGTCGGTCATGCGGGTCACGGTCTGGAACGTCTGCCAGCGATACGCCTCGGCGTCGATCCACGCCTTGACGATCTCGTCGCGCACCTGCGGCGCCTCGAACGAGCCGCGCTCCCGGTGCAGCGCGAGCAGCCGCTGCGCCGTCGCCATGAACCGCCCGGGACTGCGGAGCGTGAGGCCACGCTCCGCGCTGGTCGTGGCCATCGCGACGCCCCAACCCTGGTCGACAGCGCCCAGCACCGCATCGTCGGGCACGAAGACGTCGTCGAGGAACACCTCGGCGAAGCCTTCGTCGCCGTCGAGTCGACCGAAACCGCGCACGGTGATGCCCGGCGCGTCGAGCGGCACGAGGAAATACGTGAGCCCCCGATGGCGCTCGGCCTCGGGATCGGAGCGGAACAGACCGAACAGGTGCGTGGAAAACGCGCCGCGCGTCGTCCACGTCTTCTGACCCGTGAGGCGCCAGCCGCCGGCGGCCGCGTCACGCACGGCCTTGCTCTCGATCGCGGCGAGGTCGCTGCCCGCGTTCGGCTCCGACCAGCCCTGACACCAGAGATCCTCGGCCCCCGCCATACGGGGCAGGATGTGGTCCTGCTGCTCCTTGGTCCCGAACGCGAACACCGTCGGGGCAAGCAGGAAGACGCCGTTCTGGGTGACGCGCTGGGGGCCGCCCGCGGCGTAGTACTCCTCCTCGAAGATCAGCCATTCCATCGGCGTCGCGCCCCGCCCGCCGTACTCCTCGGGCCACGACACCATCGCCCAGCGGGCGTCGAACAGCGCCCGCTCCCACCCGAGGTGGAGCGCGAAGCCGTCACGGGTGTCGCCCGAGGGCAGGGCGTGAGGGACGTTCGCCTCGAGCCACTCCCGGCACTCGGCGCGGAACTGCTCTTCGTCGGAGGTGAACGTGAGATCCACGGCGGGCGACGCTACCCGCTCACCTCGCCCAACCCGTCTGTTTGTGCACTCATGGGGCCTCTGGCCCGCATGAGTGCACAAACAGAGGAGGTGGGCTCAGGAGCCGCCGCGGGCCGCCTTCGCGAGGGCGACGGGGTCCTGGTAGTACTCGCGCCACCAGACGATCGAGCCGTCCCGCAGCTCACAGGCACTCATTCCTCGCCACTCGACGCGGCCCCCGTCGGAGCGACGCTCGACGGCGATCGTCCAGTCGGCGAGCACCACGTCGCCGGTCACGGCGAGGTGATGGAACTCGAACGACACCGGCTTGGCCCACGTGAACGACATCCGGGTCATCGGCTCGTACTCGGCGTAGCCACGGACGGTGCGCCCCGGCGTCTCCAGCACGATCTCCTCGGCGAAGCAGGCGAGGTAGGCCTCGACGTCCTCGGCGAGCCAGGCCTGGCGTCGGCGCTCGAACACGGCTCGGGCATCGTCGACCGTCAGCGTCATGACGCCATGCTGTCACTCGCGGACTGTCACGTGCCGCCGCCCTCGACCGTCCCCAACGCCTCGCCCCGGCGCGCGTCAAGGCTTCTACGGGTGCTCGTCGAGCACGGCGTACGTCGCCGCGATGAGGCTCTCACCCCGCGCGTCGATCTCCGACATCGACAGCTTCATCTGATTCATCACATACGCGAACGCCACGCCGCGATCGGGATCGCAGAACGCGATCGAGCCGCCTGCCCCTGAGTGACCGAATGCGCCCGGACCGGCACTCGGCCCGAGCGTTGGGGGCAACGCGAACCCGAGACCGAAGGTGAGCGGTTGCCCGATCACGCAGTCCTTCCCGCTCGACTGCACCTCGGTCGCTCGTGCCACCGTCTCGTCCGACAGCAACCGCACGCCATCGACATCACCGATGCACGCCGCATACATCCGTGCGAGCGCCCGGGCGTCGCTGTGCCCGTTCGACGACGGCATCTGCGCGCCGCGCATCAATCGTGTGTTCCACATGTCGTCGTATCGGAAGAGGTTCGACGGCCCACCCATCACGCGACCGAGCAGCGTCGACGGGTCGCTCAGCACCTGATCGGCAAGACGCGCGAGGTTGGGGTCGTCCCACACCGCCGGGTAGATCCTCGCGATGCGCGCATCCTCGGACTCGGGAACGCCGAGGTAGAAGTCGAGACCGAGCGGCGTGGCGATCTCTCGGTCGATGTAGTCGCCGGGCATGAGCCCCGTCACCCGACGGATCAGCTCGCCCACGATCCATCCGTACGTGCGCGTGTGGTAACCGTGCTGCGTCCCGGGTTCCCAGTTCGGCACCTGGGCTGCGATCGCGTCGATCACCGGCTCCCAGGCCGCGACATCTTCCAGCGTGAGCTCGCCATCGATCGCCGCGAGCCCGGCACGGTGCGAGAGCACCCAACGAACCGGTATCTCCCCCTTCCCCTCGGCGGCGAACTCGGGCCAGTACTCGGCAACCGGGGCATCGGGATCGAGCACACCGCGCCCGATCAGCTGGTTGGCTGCGACTGCGGTCACACCCTTGGTGCAGGAGTAGACGATCACGATCGTGTCGCGCGCCCACGGGCGGGCTACGTCGCGTTCTGCGAGACCGGCCCAGATGTCGACGACCGGTCGACCATCGCGGTACACGCAGTACGCGGCACCGACTTCACCGCGCTCCGCGAAGTTCGCGGCGAACGCGTCGCCGACGGGCTCGAAGCCGGGCGCGATCTCGCCGAGCACGTCCACCGCGTTCACGCGCCGAGTCGCTTGAGCGCGTCCTCGGCCTCGTGCACGATTCGCTCGAGCAGCTCCGCGACCGTGGGGAGGTCGTCGATCACACCGACGACCTGACCGCTCGCCATCACGCCCAGGTCGGGGCGGCCATCGACCATCGCGGCCTTGAGCAGCATCGGCGTGTTCGCCGCCATCACGACCTGGCTCCACGACAGCTCCTGCGACTTGCGCATCTCCCGGCCCTCGCGCAGCATGTCTGCCCACGAGATCCCCGAGAGCTTCTTGAACTTCACCGCGTTGCGGACCGCGCGCGGCAGGCTCGTGAAGGAGCTCCCCTGGTCGAGCTTGTCAGTGAAGTCGGTCCGGAGCACCCGGTGCGGGACACCGTCGACCTGGGTGGTCACGAGCGTGTCGGTGACGGACTTCTCGAGGTAGACCTGCTTCACCGCGTCGCCCACCGAGCTGTCCTTGGTGAGCAGGAAGCGCGTCCCCATCGCGATCCCCGACGCTCCGTACGCGAGCGCGGCGACGAGGCCGCGCCCGTCGAAGAAGCCCCCGGCTGCGATCACAGGAAGATCTACTGCGTCGACCACCTGCGGGAGCAACAGCGTCGTCGGCACTGATCCGGTGTGGCCGCCACCCTCGCCGCCCTGCACGAGCACCGCGTCGACCCCCCACGCCGCGACCTTCTCGGCGTGCCTGCGGGCGCCGATGGAAGGGATGACAACGACGCCGGCGTCCTTGAGCCGCTTGATCAGCGCTTCCTTGGGTGCGAGCGCGAACGACGCGACCTTCACACCCTCCTTGATGAGCAGATCGCAGCGTTCCGCGGCGTCGGGCGCGTCCGAGCGCAGGTTCACCCCGAAGGACTTGTCGGTCTTCTCCTTGGTCTCGCGCACCGCGACGACGAGCTCGTCGTAGTCCATGGTCCCGGCGGCGAGGATGCCGAGACCCCCGGCGTTCGACGTCGCCGCGGCGAGGCGCGGCCCCGCAACCCAGCCCATCCCCGTCTGCACGATCGGCTTCTCGATGTCGCACAGGTCGCAGAGCGCGGTGTGCAGGGTGGGATGCATCTCAGGAGGCCGTCATCACGCCGAGACCTCGGCGTCGCGGAGCCCGTTCGGGTCGAGCACGTCGCGGATGAGGCGGAGGTCCTCGTCGGACGGCCCACGCGTCTCGGGGACGTCGTCGGGCACGACCAGCGCGAACCCGGTTGCTTCGACGACCTGCTCGACGGTGACCCCGGGGTGCAGCGACCGGATGCACATCGCGTGGTCGGGCGTCTCGAAGTCGAACACACCCAGGTTCGAGATCACCCGGCGGATCTCGTGGAACTCCGACGCCGCGGGGCCTGCGGCCGCCGCCCGGTCGTACCCGACTCCCGAGACGCAGTCGACGGCCTCGACGAACACCCGTGGTCCGTGCGCCGGTACGAAGTAGCTCGTGGGGTTGTTGACGGTGTTCCCCGGCGCGCCGCGCACGCCGAGCAGCTGCGCCTTGGGCTTGGCCCACGGTCCGATGCACGCGATGTTCTGGTTCCCGAACCGGTCCACCTGGGTCGCACCCATCATCACGTGGCGCCGCCCCGACCACACGATGTCGAACATCTTTCCGAACGGCAGCCACGCCTCGGCAACGCGGGGAGCGTCGGGTGCTGCGCCGGCGGGGAGCGGCGCGCCGAGCTGAACCGCATCGCCGTCGGAGTAGACCAGATCGGGCTCGAACGTGAGCGCTGCGAGCCGAGCGCCGACGGTCGGGATCGTCCCGATCGGGCTGGCGAGGATCTCGCCGTCACCGCGCCAGGCTTCGGCGCAGGCGACCACGCACACCTCGGCCAGGGTCGCGGCGCTCATACCGTCACCTCTTTGAGTGAGGTCGCGGCGAGGCGGCGGTAGTCGACCTCGGGGATGTCGATGTACTTCGTGCGGAACGCGGACCAGGCCTCGGGATCCTTGGCCGTCGCGGCGTACTCCTTCTGGATCTCTTCGTCGCGCTGGTAGTCGGGCACGCAGTGCGTGAAGTGCGCGCCGAGCGGAGCTTCGAGCACGCCCTCGGTGAAGATGCGACTGACGCGGATCGACTCGAGCGGGCCCTCGTCCACGAGATTCCCGACGGCGACGACCTTCTCGCACGAGACGAACGCACGATCCGCCGCCATCGAGAACAGGTCGTCGAAGTACCAGTCGGGGCCGAGGTACTGCGCGTCCCCCCGCTCATCGGCGCGATTCGCGTGCAGCAACGCGACGTCGAGACGCAACGCGGGCATCGCGACCAACTCCTGACCGTCGTAGGGCGACACGACCGTCTTCAGCCCCTCGTTCACTTCCATGATCGCGGAACCGATACCGGCGCGGCACGGAAGGAAGGAGACGCGCCACGCGGCGGCGCGCAACCCGAGCTGCAACATGCCCTCATCGAGCTCCATCGCCTCGATGGTGCCGTTCTGCCGCGCCGCGCGGAAATGCGGCTCCAACGGGATCGAGTCGAGCGACACGAACCCGTAGATCGCCTTCTTCACCTTCCCGGCTGCGCAGAGCATCCCGACATCGGGGCCGCCGTAGCTGACGATCGTGAGGTCGCGAAGATCGGAGCGGAGGATCGCCCGCACGATCGACATCGGCTTGCGGCGCGAGCCCCAGCCCCCGATCCCGATGGTCATGCCGTCGCGGAGCTCGGCGACGACGTCTTCCTCGGTGCAGCGCTTGTCGGTCACGTTCCTCTTCCCGAGTGCGACCGGCCGCAGGCTAGTGGGTGACGATCACGCAGCTGCCGTGGCCGAACAGGCCCTGGTTGATCGACAGCCCCACCTTCGCGCCGTCGACCTGGCGCTCGCCGGCCTCGCCGCGTAGCTGCCACGCGAGCTCGCACACCTGCGCGATTGCCTGAGCCGGGATGGCCTCACCGAAGGACGCGAGCCCGCCGCTTGCGTTCACGGGGATCCGGCCGCCGAGGGTGGTGGCCCCCGAGTGCAGCAGGTCCTCGGCCTCGCCCGGACCGCACAGCCCGATGTTCTCGTACCAGTCGAGCTCGAGCGCAGTAGAGAGGTCGTACACCTCGGCGCACGAGAGGTCGTCGGGGCCGACGCCGGCCTCCTCGTACGCGGCGTGCGCGATCGAGTCGCGGAAGCTCCGCTCGACCGGTGGCGCGCCGACCGCCGAGTCGGTCGCGATGTCGGGCATGTCGAGGTACGTGTTCGGGTAGCTCGGTGTGACGGTCGAGATCGCAGCCACCTTGACGTGCCTCGACCGGTCGGCACGCCGTGCGGCAAAATCCGCGCTGGCGAGCACGACCGCAGCGCCGCCGTCGCTCGTCGCACAGATGTCGACGAGCCGAAGCGGATCGGCGACGATCGGCGACTCGTCGATCTGGTCGGCGGTGAACTCCTTGCGGTACCGCGCGTACGGGTTGGCGACCCCATGCCGGCTGTTCTTGATCTTCACGGCCGCGAAGTCCTTGGTCGTCGCGCCGTAGAGCTCCATCCGACGGCGCGCGTAGAGCGCGAAGTAGGTCGGGTTCGTGGCGCCGAGCACGTGGAAGCGCAGCCAGTCGGGATCCTCCGGTCGATCCCCCGGCAGGGGTCCGAAGAAACCCTTGGGCGCGGTGTCAGCACCGACGACGACCGCCACATCGGTCATGCCCGAGAGGATCCGGGCGCGGGCCGATTCGATCGCGACCACGCCACTCGCGCACGCCGCGTAGCTCGACGAGACGGGGATCCCACGCCACCCGAGGGCCTGGGCGAACGTCGAACCCGAGACGTAGCCGGCGTAGCCGTTTCGCATCGTGTTCCCCGCGGCGAGGTAGTCAACCTCGGACCAGGCGAGGCCGGCATCAGCCAACGCCGCGCGCGCCGCGACCGCGCCGTACTCGACGAAGTTGCGGCCCCACTTCCCCCACGGGTGCATCCCGACCCCGAGTACGACGACCTCGTCCCCCGCCATCAGATCGCCCTCCACTTCCACACCGTGTGCACCGCGTCGTCCGTTTCGTACAGCGGCTCGACGATCAGCTCCATCTCACGCCCGAGCGCAAGCGTAGTGACGTCGGTGCCTGCGGCGAGCTGGCCGAGCACGACCATCTGCTCCTCGGCCAGCTCGACCGCCGCGACGCCGTAGGGCTCGAACGGCTCGCGGCTCGGGTACGGCGGCGGCGGCGCGTACCGGTTGTCGGCGAAGGACCACAGCGTGCCGCGCGTCGACAGCTCGACGTCGTCGAGCTCGGTGCCGCCGCACGCCGGATTGCGGCAGAACGACCACTGCTTCGGGAAGAACGATGCGCCACACTTCGGGCATCGTCCACCGAGCAGACGCCCGGTGCCATCTTCGTCTTCCCGGAACATCCCCTCGATGACCGGCACGCGGGGTTTGGTCACGTCTGCTCCTTCTTCCCGGGCGACTCGTCGCCAGGACGGAGCTCGGCACCGCGCTTGTCGACGAACGCCTGGCGCAGCTCGTCGGAGTCTCCCCAGAGGTTGAGCTCGAACGTGAAGCCTTGCTCGAAGCGGTACGAACGCTTCACGTCGATCGGATCGATCGCGTTCAGCGACTCCTTCGCCCGCCGGATCACGAGCGGGCTCTTCTCGACGATGACCGCCGCGATCTCCCGGGCCGTGTCCATGAGCTCGGCGCGGGGCACGACCCGCTCGACCGTGCCGAACTCGAGCAGATCTGTCGCGCTCACCATCGCTCCCGTGAAGTACATCGCGCGCATCTTCTTGTAGGGCACGAGCCGCGCCAGGTGTGTGGCGACGCCGAGCGCACCCCGGTCGACCTCGGGAAGGCCGAACGTCGCGTCGTCGGCCGCGACGACGATGTCGGCGTTCCCGGCGATGCCCACGCCACCACCGAGGCAGTAGCCGTGGACCGCTGCGATCACCGGGACCTCGCAGTCATAGACCGCGGCGAACGTCTCGTAGCAGCCCCGGTTCACGGCGATGAGCGTGTGCTTCGTGGGGTCGGCGGCCAGCTCCTTGATGTCGACGCCCACCTGGAACGCCCGCAGCTCGGGGTTCGCGGCCACGATGACCGCTCGCACGTCGGCGTCGCGCCCGGCGGCGCGGATGGCGTCGGCGAGCTCGAACCAGCCGGCAGCCGGGAGTGCGTTGACCGGCGGATTGTCGATCACGATCTCTGCCACGTGGTCGCGCACAACGGAGCGGATCATGGCGGGCAGCGTACCTGAGGGGGTGTCAGGTACCGGCCGCAGCGTTCGTGCAGGTCAGCGAACCACAGGTATTGCCGCGGAGACTCCCCCGGCACAGATATGACACAAGAGTCCACGCGAACGCGCTCGCGAGCCCGTCGGACCGAATCACAAGACCTTCGACGGATGCTCACCGGGTTCTCCCGTCGACGAGCGCCGCGACGGTGGCAGCCGCGCTGGCGGCGTGGCCAGGGATCACGTGGCCGTACCTGTCAAGCGTGAACGACGCTGACGCGTGCCCTTGACGCTTCGCGACGAGGTTCGGATCAGCTGCCGACGCGAGCAGGTGCGGGGCGTGCACTTCGGCATGACGCTCGAGGACCTGACCGATGTCGAGGTGATCGCCGACCGGTGGCCCTACGACGACGCCCAGGTGGGCGCGATCGACCGCGAGCGGGCATCTACCAGTCATTCGGCGCTGGCGCCCCCTCCGGTCGTAGGGGGGTGCGGCCCTTGTACTCGTCCGGTCGTAGGGGGGTGCGGCCCTTGTACTCGGGAACTTCGGCCCTGCCGTCGTCCGAGGCGCGCGAAGACGCTTGGTGATGCACGCCGCCGCGATCGTCGCGGTGGACTTAGAGAGTGGGTGAAGCACATGACTATGAAGTTGAGTTGCGTCGCTGCCTTCTTGGTGGGGTTCTCCTCGATCCCCCTTCTCTCGGACTTGCTGCGGACGCTGTAACAATCGATCACCTCACCCCTGACGCACGCGCTCGTCGTGGCGGTCCTGCTCGACCAACCTGGGATCACGTAACCAGCCGGTGAACCTCGGAATCGCCAAGACCCAATCCCGACCGAGACCCACGAGACCCGGGATGACCGATGATGGCTTCCTCGAGGAGATCACGATCCGAACCCAAGCAGGCAACATGGCTCTACGCTCCTGAGCTGGGAGAGCGGGTTCGGATGCTCGGCGGTCGCGGGCGTGCTGGCCAGGAGGCAAGGCGTGCGGAGTTCCACCGACCCTACGGCGGTGACGCCGAGGCGCTTACCAGGCATGGCGTGGTGGCGGGGTTTGACCGCGTGGAGCCGGATTTCGCTCCTCGGGGTGGCCGCCGCGGCGCTTCTCGCGATCGGTCTCGTGGTCTACGTCCCACGACAGATCGAGGGCCACATTCTGGAGCTGCAGACCAGAGACGCGCAGGAAGTATTGGATGCCCTGCTCCTGAGCGGCACGCTGCCCCAGGCGGGCTCGTCCGACTTCCGCAACCTCGACCAATTCGTGCACCGGTCGATCCGACGGGGCGACTTCGTGAGCGTGAAGTTGTGGGGGGCTGATGGCACGATCCTCTACTCGGACAGGCCCAACCTCGTGGGGCGGCGGTTTCCGCCTTCGGGCCCTCTGGCGGGAGCACTCGCCGGACACTCCGAGTACGAGGTCGACGACCTGTCGGATCCTGAGAACCAACACGATCGCGGGAACGGTCGGCTGTTCGAGCTGTACATGCCCGTGGAGCGGGACGGGGCTGTGGTCGGAGCATGGGAGGTCTACCAGAGCCTCGACAGCTTCGACGACGAGCTCGGCGACATCCGATTGGCCGTGTGGGCCAGTGTGGTCGTGGGGGTCGGCTTCTTTCTCGTCTTTCTCGTCTCCGCCTTCGGCAGCCTCCTGGTGGCAGTCCAGCGCCGACGGCTGGACGCCGAGCGGCTCTACCGTGGGCTCGAGGACTCGCAGCAGGAACGGCGGCGTCTCACAGGCCGCCTCGTGTCGGCCCATGATGACGAGCGCAAGGAGATCATGGGGGAGCTCCACGACGGCCTGGGCCAGGACCTGCACCGGGTCCTCTTTGGGCTACGCGGCTGCCAGGCCGGGCCGCCGGCCGAGGTCGGTCCGGAGCTCAGCCGCCTCGAGGCTCTCGTCGATCACTCGGCCCGCCGCCTCCGGTCGCTGCTCGACGGACTCCACCCGGCCGCGCTCGAGGATGTCGGACTCGCCGCGTCCCTTCGGGGGCTCGTCGACAGGGCGCGACGCGAGGACGGCCTCGACGTGGAGTTGAACGTGGTCGGGGACCCGCGAGAGCCTTCGCCATCCGCACAGGTCGCGATCTTCCGTATCGCCCAGGAAGCTCTCCAGAACGTGGCGCGGCATGCCGAGACCGACCGCGCACAGGTCGAGCTGCGTGACGACGACGGCACGATCGCGTTGCGGGTCGTCGACCACGGCCGGGGGCTGGCCGACGACGGTCGCATGGGGCTCGGCATGTGGTTGATGCGCGAGCGAGCCGAGGCGCTCGGCGGCACCCTGACCCTCGACTCTGGTCCCACCGGCACCGCGTTGATCGCCCGGATCCCGGCGAGGGAACCCGTGTGAGCGGAGACGCTATTCGACTCATGGTCGTCGACGACCACGAGGTGCTGCGCCAGGGCCTTCGCTTCATGCTCCGCAACGAGGCCGACCTGATCATCGTTGCCGAGGCGATGGATGGTCGGGGCGCGCTCGAGGACCTCGAGGCTGTGCAACCCGACGTCCTGCTCCTCGACGTGAAAATGCCAGGCATGGACGGCCTCGAGACCCTACGCAACATTCGCGTGCGCTGGCCTGACCTGCCCGTGCTCATCTTCACGATGTTCGACGATCCCGAGTACGTGGAGGAAGCGTTGGAGTGTGGTGCTTCTGGCTACCTCCTCAAGAGCGTCAAGCGCGAGGAGCTGCTGCGGGCGGTGCGGGCGGTTTCGAGCGGCGCCGGCTATCTCCAGGCCGAGATCACACGCCCCCTGCTGGAGCGCTTCGCGCGCAGCACAACGACTCGTGAGATGCCACAACTCAGGCCCCGCGAGCTGGAGGTCCTGGAGCTGCTCGCCGAAGGTCTCCCCAACAAGGAGATCGCGCGTCGGCTCGGGATCACCGAAGCGACCGTCAAGGGTCACCTGAGCCAGCTGTACGACAAGCTCGGCGCGGCCGACCGCGCCCATGCGGTCGCCCTTGCGCTCCGCAACCGCCTCATCGACTGACTGCGCGCCCCGCGATGGGCCTTCCTCGGCTGTCGGTGTCGGGCGAAGATCGTATGGAATTGGAAGGGCCCGCGCGTCCGGGTGACCCCTTTGGCGTTCCGCGGGTTACCCCTTCCCGCGAATCGTGTCCATGCGCTTGTCCACGGACTGCCATCGCGATGTTCACTGTCTCGGGCAAGACGATCTCGGGCTCGAGGGTCGCGGCGCGCGGTCGCTTCGCCTGATAGTTCTTGGTCATTGGTGGCGGTCCTGCTCGACCAGCCGGGGGTCGCCGAGCTCACCATCGCCGAATGCCGCGCGGTCGCTTGACTCCGCATGACACACGCCTGACACAGACTCCCCCGGGACGGAGCCGGATGGACGGGCCGTGAGGGGGTGTCAGGTACCGTCGGGCCCATGGCCGAGCACGACCCTCGCCGCTCTGACCCCCTGAACTTCGGGGGGAAGGCCGTTATCGTCACCGGTGGCGCTCGGGGCATCGGGCGGGTGATCGCCGAGACGTTCCTCACCGCCGGCGCCGACGTCGTGATCTGCGGTCGCAACGAGCCCGAGCAGCTCCCGGCGGGCGGTGGACGTGACGGCGTGTTCGTCGCCGCCGACGTGCGCGACCCCGATCAGGTCGACGCGCTGGTCGCCGCCACCATCGATCGGTTCGGCCGACTCGACGTGCTCGTGAACAACGCCGGCGGCTCACCTCCGGCCGACACCGCCACCGCTTCGCCGAAGTTCACGACCGCGATCATCGCACTCAACCTCGTCGCGCCACTCACCTGCGCGCAGCGGGCGTACGCGGTCATGAAGGACCAGCCCGGCGGTGGCGTGATCATCAACATCGGCAGCGTCAGCGGCACCCGTCCGAACCCGGGGAGCGCGGCGTACGGGGCGGCCAAGGCCGGCCTCGTGAACCTGACGCAGACCCTCGGGTTGGAGTTCGCACCCCAAGTCCGAGTGGTGTGCGTCACCGCGGGGATGGTGGTCACGGAAGAGGCCCATCTGTTCTACGGCGACGAGGCGGGGATCGCCGCGGTCGGCGCAACGGTGCCGATCGGGCGGATGGCCGACCCGTCCGACATAGCCGACGTCTGCCTCTTCGCCGCGTCGCCGCTCGCCCGCTACATCACCGGCGAACAGATCATCGTGCACGGTGGTGGCGAGAAGCCCGCCTACCGCGACGCCGCGACGAGCTGATCAGCACCGGCCCGAGCAACGCCGGGGCTGATCACCGCAGGCCCAGGTACTGGTACCACCGCTGCTTCGAGCGGTCGGTGAGCTCCACGAGCCCACCGCGCGGCGGCCAGCTCACCAGGACGCCGGCATCTTCGAGGAACGCTCCGACATCGGCATGGGGCCGCGTCGAGAAAGCCAGCCAGAGGCTGACGCTGAGCCGCGCCTCGCCTGGCTTTCGCTCGACCCGCCAGCGCGCCTCCAGAAGCGGACCGATGGCCGCGAGCGCCTCGTCGTGGCCCCGACCCACCGGCGTTCGACAGACGTCGACAATCACCACGTCGCGCACCCGACGGGCGAGCAGCCGGGGCTCGGTCATCGCGGGTTTGGCAATACCGATCGCGAAGTCCTGCGAGCGCAGCAGCCTTGCGATCGGACCGATCACGTCGTGGGACGCAAGCGACGACGGTTTGGTTCCGCGGAGTACGACGCTGCGCCACGGCGACGCGCCGAGCGGAGCGAGCAGCTCGGCGTCGCGCTCCACACGCTCGTGCTGCCACGATTCGAGGACGCTTGATACGCGCGGTCGCCGGTCGAGACAGACGGCCCCATCGCGGAGCTCCGGCACCCAGCGCCGGATCGACGCGGCGGGCAGCGGGTCGACCGCGAAGACGCGACTGCGAACCCGATCGATCGAGACCACGATCGACGGGTTCTTCGCGGTCTTCCGGGCACGTGCCCGCCCGACGAGGGCGACGCCAACGTCGAGTTCGGACAGGTAGAACCACACCCGGTCGCCCCCGACGACGTCGACCAGTGGGCCGCGGACGTCGAACGTGACCCGGTCGAGTCGACCCCCGAGCACCGCGACCCTGAGCGCGTCGAACGTCTGATCGATCGCGCGCCCTGACCGGTCCGCAAAGCGCAACCGACGCGACACCGGCACGAGCCACTCAGTCACGGCACCAGTCTGACCCGTCGCTGCCGCAGCAGGCGCGCATGCGCGCATGTCGTGGTCACGGGTGTTGGCTGCTGACCGACACGATCTCGCCCGTCATGTACGACGAGTAATCGCTCGCGAGGAAGAGGATCACGTTGGCGATCTCCCACGGCTCGGCGGCTCGACCGAATGCCTCGCGTTCGGTGAGCTCGGCGAGCAGGTCGTCGCTCGTGACCTTGGCGAGGAAGGGATGCATCGCGAGGCTGGGCGCGACCGCGTTCACGCGAATCCCCTGTGGTGCGGCTTCCATCGCAGCACACCGCGTGAGCGCCATCACACCGGCCTTCGCCGCCGCGTAGTGGGCCTGACCGACCTGTGCGCGCCAGCCGAGGACCGACGCGTTGTTCACGATCACGCCGTGACCCTGGCTCGTCATCTGCCGCAGCGCAGCGCGCGTGCACCGGAAGGTGCCGGTGAGCGTGACGTCGAGCACGACGCCCCACTCGTCGTCGGTCATGTCCACGAGGTTCGCGGTGCCACCCAGACCGGCGTTGTTGACCATGACGTCGATCGCGCCGTGTTCGGCGACCACCGCCGCGATCAACGCCTGCACGTCGTCCTCACGGGTCACGTCGCAGACCACGACCAGCGGGCGAGCACCGGCGACCTCCGCGAGCTGGTCGGCCGCGTCGCCGAGTCGTCGTTCGTGATGATCGCTCACCGCTACGACGGCACCCTCCTCGACCGCCCGCCGTGCCGTGGCGAAGCCGATGCCGGTGCCTGCGGCGGCAGTGACCACGACGATCTTGCCGGCCAGGAGACCGTGGGGCACCTGTTCGGACTTGGGTTCGGAGGGCGTGCTCGTCATGAAGGCTCCCTGTCTCGCCACTTCGGCTCCTTGGGCAGGCCCAAGGCCCGTTCACCGATCACATTGCGCTGGATCTCGCTCGACCCGCCGTAGATCGTGTCGGCGCGCGAGTAGAGGAACTGGCGCTGTGCGGTGCTCAGATCGTAGGGAACACCATGAGTGACCTCGGCATCGCCGATCTCGGCTTCGGGGCCGAGCACCACGAGCGCGAGCTCGCCGAGCGCTTGATGAAGCGAGGACCAGTAGAGCTTGTGCACCGACGAGAGTGGCGTCATCTCGGCATGCTCGAGCGCGCTCATCGAGCGGAGAGCGTTGCAGCGCATGATCCGCAGCGAGATCCACGCGTCGGCCAATCGCTGGCGCAGCACCGGGTCGTCGGCGCGACCGCGCTGCTTCGCGCGCTCGATGATCGTGTGGAGCTCGTTCTCGAAGTCGAGCTGCTGCCCGAGCGTCGAGGCCCCCCGCTCGAACGCGAGGGTTCCCATCGCGACCTGCCAACCACCGTTCACCTCACCGACGACGTTCTTCTCCGCGGTGCGCGCGCCGTCGAAGAAGACCTCGTTGAACTCCGACGTGCCCGTGATCTGCGCGATCGGCCGGATCTCGATTCCGGGCTGGCGCATCTCGACGAGCAGATATGACAGACCCTTGTGCTTCGGCGCGTCTCGGTCGGTGCGGCACAGCACGAAGCACCAGTCGGCCCAGTGCGCGAGCGACGTCCACACCTTCTGACCGTCGATCACCCACTCTCTGCTCTGGTCTCTTCCCTGGTCGGCGGCGCCGTCGGACGAGCCCGAGAACTCGGCGCGCGTCGCGACGTTCGCGAGGTCCGAGCCGGCGTTGGGCTCCGAGTAGCCCTGGCACCAGATCACCGTGCCGTCGAGGATCCCGGGCAGGAACCTCCGCTTCTGCTCGTCGCTCCCGAAGTGGACGATCGTGGGGCCCAGGAGCCCTTCCCCCACGATGCCGACGCGACCGGGGCCGTGCGCCCGCGCGTACTCCTCGAAGAAGATCACCTGTCGGGTGAGCGAGAGCCCGCGCCCGCCGTACTCCTGGGGCCAGCCGATGCCGATCCATCCGGCCGCGCCCAGGGCGCGCTCCCAGGCGGAGCGCTCCTCGAAGAGCTCGGGCTCGTCGCCCGGCCTGCCGCGCCCGCGCACGACGGCAAACTCACCGGTCAGCTTGTCGATGAGCCACTCGCGGGCTTCCTGTCGGAACGCCTCGTCGTCGGCCGAAAAGTGCAGATCCACCAGCCGGAGCGTAACGGAGCCCAGCCATTCCCTACGATGAGCCGATGACTGTCGAACCGCCTTTCCCCGAGTTCACGAGCGCTCCCCGCGAGTTCACGAGCGCCGACGAGCTGCGGGGTGCGGTCGGCACGCACCTCGGGCACAGCGACTGGGTCGAGATCACCCAGGAGCGCATCAACCTGTTCGCCGAAGCGACGGGTGACCACCAGTGGATCCACGTCGATCCCGCGCGAGCCAAGGACGGACCGTTCGGAACGACGATCGCGCACGGGTACCTCACCCTCTCGATCACGAACCTCCTTCTTCCCGAGCTGCTGCGCGTCCCCGGCGCCTCGATGGGCGTAAACTACGGAGCGAACAAGGTTCGCTTCCCCGCACCGGTCCCCGTGGGGTCACGCATTCGCATGGCGTGCGAGATCATCGACGTCGCCGATGTCCCGGGCGGCGTGCAGGTGACGACCCGCAACACCGTCGAAGTCGAGGGTGGCGAGAAGCCCGCGTGCGTCATCGAGGCGATCAGTCGCTTCCTCTTCGATTGAGCTCCGAGTCGCAAGCCCCATGAGTACGGACCGAACCGACGTGTGCATAGTAGGCGCCGGCCTCGCCGGGCTCGCGTGCGCGCGGTACCTCACGCGGAGCGGCATCGAGACGCTCATCCTCGAGGCATCCGATGGGGTGGGCGGTCGTATCCGCACCGATGTCATCGACGGCTTCCGCCTCGATCGCGGCTTCCAGGTGCTCCTCACGCAGTATCCGGAACCCCACCATCAACTCCGCATCGACGATCTCGAGCTGTGTCGCTTCGAGCCGGGCGCGCTGGTGCGGGTCCGCGGGAAGTTCCATCATGTCTCCGACCCCCTGCGGCGCCCGACCACCATCTGGGACACGCTGCGCGCACCGGTCGGGACGATCGCCGACAAGGCGCGGCTCGCCGCCCTGATCCTCGACCTGCGACGCACGACGCCGCGCGAGCTGCTCCGTCGCCCCGACCGCAGCACGGCCGACGAGCTGCGGGCCCGCGGGTTCTCCGCCACGATGGTCGACACGTTTTGGCGTCCCCTGTTCGCAGGGATCCAGCTCGATCCCGAGCTCGAGGTCTCGAGCCGTCGCTTCACCCTGATCCTCTCCATGCTTGCCGAAGGGGACGCCGCGGTCCCGGCCCAGGGCATGGGCGCGATCCCGGCGCAGATGGCGGCCGACCTCCCCCACGGCACCGTCACCCTCGATGCGCGCGTCGCGAGCATCGAGGGTGATGGCGTCGCGCTCACCGACGGGCGGCGCATCACAGCCCGCGCGGTGATCGTGGCGACCGAGGGGCCCACGGCCGCTGAGCTCCTCGGCCTTCGCGACCCCGGATCTCGTCCCGTGTCGAACGTCCAGTTCGCCGCCGACGCGGCGCCGATCCCCGATCGGCTCGTCGTGCTCGACGGCGACGGGAGCGGGCCCGCATCGAACCTGGCGGTCATGACCAACATCGCGCCCGGGTACGCGCCGTCCGGACGCGCACTGATCTCGGTCGAGGTGCCCGGTCCTCTCGTTCCCGATGACGGCGACCTGCTCGACGCGGTCCGGACACAAGTCCGTGGCTGGTTCGGTGGCGCAGTCGATTCGTGGACCCACCTGCGAACACTCCGGATCGCGCACGGCCATCCCGACCAGCGACCCGGCTTCTCGCCCAAGCAAGCGATCCGCGTCGGCGACGGCCGCTACGTCTGTGGTGACCACCGCGACAACGCATCGATCCAGGGCGCGCTGTACTCGGGGCGGCGCGCTGCGAGCGTCGTTCTTGCCGATCTCTATCGCTAGCCCCGACGAGGTTCAGCCGCGACTCGCTTCAGCCCCCGGTGTTGACCCAGCGACGTAGCTCGGCGCGCACGGCACGGCAGTCGGAGTCGGGCAGGTCGCGCCACTCGGGCAGCACGCTCGGCTCGAGGTCGGGTGCCTGCCAACCCGACGCAAGCGCGTTCACGCCCTCCCCGAGCGCGGCCCAGAACCCGGAACCATTGGGGACGCGGTCCGCGGCGAGGACCTGCTCGACATGGCGTGCCGTCGTGTCGTCGCCGAGCAGACCACCGTGGAACGCGGGAACGACCTCGTGGTCGTACGCGATGTCGGTGGGAGCAGGCGCGGCGACGCCTGCGTCGAGGGGAAGCACCGCGAACGATCGCACGCCGCGCGGTGGACACGCGAGCAGCGCGCCGAGGGTCGGACCTTCGTCCACGATCGAGCGGAAGAGCGGCGTGTCGGCCGACACGTCGACCGGTCCGACCGTTCCGAGTGCGGCGGCGATGCCGCCCAACAGCGTTCCCGAGACGACACCCCAACCGTTCTCCCCGAGCGGCGGGTAGAACACGCGGCCCGGCGAGAGCAGGGGGCTGAGCAGCACGACCACGCCGACCGGGGCATTCGGCGTCGACGCCAGGTACGTCTGGGCGACGAGCGCCCCTTCGCTCTCGGCGACGATGCTCACCGGCTCGCCGGTCGTCGCATGGAAGGCCTCGACCTGTCGGCGCATTGCATGAGCAAGTGCGGGCAACGACTGGTGCGTGGCCGAACGGTCGTACGGCAACGGATCGCCGCGCTCGTCGAGCCCCTGGTAGGAGAAGCGCCGCAGCCGGTGCTGGCCACGCACCCACCGCCGCGTGACCCCCTCCCATTTGGAGTTGAAACCCTTCACCACGAGCACCGGCGACCCCGTGGCGTCGGTTGACACTCTCGGCAGCGGGGTGCGTCCAGCCTCGACCGCGACGGAGACCGCGAACCCGATGACGGTACCGACGACGACGACGAGGAGCACGACCGCCAGCCCGGCGATCGCGAAGGGTCGGCGGCGCGGTACGACGGGTCGCCCGGCGAGGGCATGGACCCCCCGGAGCCGACAGGCCGCGATGCCCACGCCGGCGAGCGCCGCGACGAACGGCGCGAGCACTCGGGGAACGGCCGACAGCACCGCACCGGCGACGGTGAGGAGCGCGAACCCGAGGAGCACGGCCGTCACGCTTCGACGCGTAGGGGTCGCGCGCCACCAGTCGGTGGTCACCTCGCCTTGGTGCACGAGGAGCGCGACCATCACCAGCACCGGGACCGCGACGAAGAACAGCCACGAGAGCGACGTCACCGCCATCGCGAAGAGCAACACCGCGAACGGCGTGAGCACGAGCATCTCGAGCGCGGTGAACCGCACGGCGTGCCGAAGCTGGTTGCGGTTCGCCGGGGTCGCCACATCGCGGGGCCAGGCGGCTCGCACGAGCCACACATCGAGCACGGCGCGCCCGGCGAGCAGCGCAAGGGCGACGACGATGAACAGCTCCCACGACGGGTGGTACACGGAGAGCCAGCGGAGATCGTGGAAGACCCCGAAGGGGGCGGGTGCCGTCAGCTGCGGCGCCAACGGGACCGCAGACGCCGGACCGACAGAGACGACCAGCAGCGCCTCGAGCGCGGCGCCGACGGCCGTCGCGACAATTAGGAGTGGGTGGTCACGGAGCCGGGGAGCAGGGACTCCCGGCGCGATTCCCATTGCGGCGCCCGATGCGACGTCCGGCACGGGCGCTGACGTCAGCGGCGGCGCTTGGTGGCGGACGAGCCCTTCTTGGGGCTCGGGCGCTTGGCCGCCGTGGTCTTCGTGGGCGAGCGCTTCCTGGTCGCAGCGCTCGCCCGCTTCGCGGGCGGGCGCTTCGCAGGAACGCGCTTGGTCGGCCGAGCCTCGATCGCGGCCGGCAGATCGCCCGCCTCCAGCTCGCCGCCGATCCGCAGCCCCATTCCGGTCCGCTGCGATATCAAGTTGTAGAGCCAGAGAATCCCGACGACGATCGCGGTGATGAACCCGGTGAACAACGCGCCGACGAGCAGGACGAGGATCCAGTCACCCAACGTCTCCGCATTGAAGCTATCGAACCCAACCTGGTCCATCATGCCTTCGACCGCGGCCGTCATCCCGTTGGCCAGGAGCCAAGGGACGAACGCGAGCACGTAGAAGACGAGGAACAGCGCGCCGATCGCGGCTCCGAGCACCGTCGCCGAGGATCGGAGGTCGAACTCGCGTACGGTCTCGCCGCCGTCGCGCGTCGAGCTGCGCGTGATCGTGTCGTTGATGGCGCGGCGGACGGGCACGTCGACAGCCTAGACGGAGGTTCCGACCACGCTGTGCACGGGACTCACCGCGCCTTCTTCGCACCCTTCCTCCTGGGCTTCGCCTTGACGTCAGCGCATCCTTGCACCCAATCCGGTTGCGGGGTGAGATCGCCCGCCTGAGATCGCCCGCCTGAGATCGCCTGCCTGAGATCGCCGGCCTGGATCGTCAGGTGAGGTGGGCGTCGAGCCAGGTGAGGGTACAGGCCCAGGCGTCGGCTGCGGCCTCAGCGGCGAAGTCGTCGGGGCGCCGGTCGCAGTGGAAGCCGTGCTTCGCGCCGGCGTAGCGCACGACCTCGGCCGCAACGGGAGCTTCGCCGAGGCGCCCGCGCAGCGTCTCGACGTCCTCGACGGAGATCGAGGCGTCCTCGTCGCCGAAGAGCCCGAGCCATGGCGTCTGAAGCGTCGGGACCTCGTCGATGAGCGCAGGGAACGGCAGCACGCCCGCGCTGACGATCCCGCCGCCGTAGAAGCCGACCCCGGCACCGAGCGCGCGTCGCGCCGACACGAGGAACGAGACGCGTCCACCGAAGCAGAACCCGACGATCGCGATGCGCCGGTCATCGAACCCGATGTCATGTAGGCGCGCGAGTGCGGCATCGACATCTATGAGCATCCCGTCGTCGCTCACACCTTCGAACAGCGGGATGACTGCGCCGAAGTCGCCGTAGTCGGCCGTGCCACCCCCGGCGCGGTGGAACAACGCCGGCGCGATCGCGTGGTACCCCGCGGTCGCGAAGCGTCGTGTGACATCTTGCATGTGCTCGTTGACACCGAATGCTTCCTGGATCACCACGACGGCCCCGCGCGCGTCGCCGTCTGGCGTCACCTCGAAGCACTCCATCGGACCGTCGGGTGTTGCCAGCGTCAGGGTCGATTCAGTCATTCCCGCCTCCTGGTCTCGCGTCCCGCTCCCCCGTCGACGTCGATCCTACGGTCGCGTAGCCTCTCCCCACGATGAAGGAGCTCGTCTACCACCGCCAACTCCTCCCCGCCGCGGAGCGCTCCGCGGAGCGCACCGCCACCATCGACGGCACGTTCCGCGCGACCTACGCCGAGCATATGGATCGGGTCTTCCGGCTTGCACACGCGCTCTCGCACCAGCTCGGCGTCGGGCGCACCGACCGGTTCGCGGTCATGGCACTCAACAGCCACTGGTACCTCGAGCTGTACCACGCCGCCTTCCTCGGCGTGGGGGTGGTCAACCCCCTCAACCTCCGTCTTGCGCCTGCGGAGCTCGCCTACATCCTGCGCGACTCGGGAACGACCGTCTGCTTCGTGGACCCGACCTTCGCGACGGTCATCGATGCCGTGCGCGCCGAGGCCGGCATCGAGACCGTCGTCCTGATCGGAGACGGCGACGTTCCCCACGACATCACGATCGAGGCGCTGATCGCGGCAGGGGAGCCTGTCGTTCCGGCGGAGCCGGAGGAGGACGACCCGGTCGTCCTCATGTACACGGGCGGCACCACCGGGCTCCCCAAGGGCGTCCTGCTCGACCAGCGGGCCGAGATGCTCAACCTCTACCACGTCGCGCAGATGTGGGAGTTCGACGAGAGCTTCGTCTTCCTCCACCAGACACCGATGTTCCACGCGGCATCCATGGGTGGGATCCTCGGGATCCCCTCCGTGGGCGCGACGTCGACCTTCGTCCCGGTGTTCGACCCCGGCGCCGTGCTCGAGGCGATCGAGCGTGACCAGGTCACGATGACGGTGATGGTCCCGACGATGATCGGGATGCTCATGGCGCATCCCGAGTTTCGGCCCGAGCGGCTCGCCTCGCTCGACATCCTCACGTACGGCGCTTCGCCGATGCCGGCCGCGTTGCTGGAGCGGATCCTCGAGACGATGCCCGACCTCGACCTCTACCAGGGCTACGGGATGACCGAGAGCTCGGCCGTGCTCACCGCGCTCGGTCCCGACGACCACCGCGCCGGCGGTTCCCGGCTGCACTCGGCGGGGCGCGCGCTGTACGGCGTCGTGCTCTCCATCCAGGATGCCGACGGCAACGCACTCCCGACCGGTCAGACCGGCGAAGTGTGCGCGCGCGGGGGCAACTTCATGCGTGAGTACTGGAACAATCCGGAGGCAACCGAGGAGGCGTTCCACGGCGGCTGGTACCACTCGGGCGACGCGGGGTACCTCGACGAGCACGCCTACCTGTTCCTCGTCGACCGGGTCAAGGACATGATCGTCACCGGAGGCGAGAACGTCTACTCCGTCGAGGTCGAGAACGCGATCGCTGCGCATCCCGCCGTCGCCCAGGTTGCGGTGATCGGCATCCCCCACGACGTGTGGGGCGAGGCCGTTCACGCCGTCGTCGTCACGCGGGACGGCATGGAGGTGACCGAGAGCGAGATCATCGAGCACGCGCGACCGAAGATCGCGGGCTACAAGCTCCCGAAGAGTGTCGAGGTCCGCGCCGAGCCACTGCCGCTCTCGGGTGCGATGAAGGTACTCAAGCGGGAGCTCCGTAAGCAGTACTGGGAAGACGCCGAACGCGGTGTCAACTGAGCGCGCGGCCGAAGCGCTGCGCGGCTAGCGGAAGTCGAAGGCAACTTTGATCGCGCCGGTCGTGTCCTGGGTCGCGATCGTCGCGAACGCGTCGCGCCAGTCCTCCAGCGCAAACGTGTGCGTGAGCATCCCGGTGAGGTCGATGCGGCCGTCACGCACGAGCTCGAGGTAGTGGTCGATCCCGTGCTTGCGAACCCCGTCGACTTCCTCGAAGCCGAACGCGTTCGAGCCGGTGAAGTTGAGCTCCTTGAAGTAGAGCGGCGTGTCCTCCCAGTAGGTGGGGCCGTGCACACCTGCCTTGACGATCGTGCCGCGCGCCTTCGCGACGCGAGCGCCGACCTCAAAGGTCTCCTGCTTGCCGACGGTGTCGTACACGACGTCGATCTCGCCGGGGAACGCCATCGGGAGTCGATCGGCAGGTTGGAGCACCCCGCCGGACCACGCGGCAGCTTCTTCGATCACCTGCAGCGCAGGCGTGTGCCCGATCACGGTCGCACCGAGGTGACGCGCCATGTCGGCTTGCGCGTCGAAGCGCGCCACGACGAGCACTTCGACGTCGGGATAGAGCGAGCGTAGGATCGCGGTCGCGCACGTCCCGAGTGCGCCGGCGCCGTAGACCATCACCTTGCCGCCCGGGGGCGGTGGATGCCGCGTGATGGCGTGCAAGCTCACCGCGAACGGGTCCGCGAACACCGCGACCTCGTCGGGCACCTCGTCGGGCACCTTGAACAGCATCGAGTCGTGCGCGGGCATGAGCGTCGCGTAGCCGCCGCTTGCATCCTTCGACGTGCCGGTGTGGATGCCGGGGGCGATCGGTCCGGCGGCGAAGCTCGAGCACATCGAGTAGTCGCCGCTTTCACATGCGGGACAGACCGGCGACACGCCGCGGGGCCCGCACGAGAGCCACGGGTTGAGCACGACGCGGTCGCCGACCTCGAGCCCCTCCGCTTCGGGGCCGAGCGCGACGACGTCGGCCACCACTTCGTGGCCCAGCACCTGGGGGAGCGAGAACCAGGCCTTCATCGGGTTGTCGGGCGAGCCCACGTCACCCCAGTCGCCGAACACCTGCTTCGAGTCGGACCCGCAGATGCCGGTGAGCCGCGGCTTGGTGACCACCCAGTCGGGCAGCAGGAAGCCGGGATCATCAACGTCGGTGAGCCGCATCGGCGTGTTCGCGAGCCCCGCGAGCAGATGGTTGTCGCCGGGGTCGGGAGCGCCGGGTTGAGGATCGGGGCGAACCCCGAACAGGAGCGCGCGCATGGGCGCAGGCTACGCAGGAACTGACAGCCGTGCCTGGGCACCGGTCAGAGGCCCCGAGCCGTCGCCACCGCTACGCTGCTGGCGATGCTTGCGGAGACGATCACCC
>JALHSW010000620.1 GCA_022865365.1 Acidimicrobiia bacterium
CCGCTACCGAGCAGAAGGCGACGCCGGGCTCACGCCCCGGTCGCGACGACCGGTGTCATCTCCGACTGCGGTGCCGACCGATGTCGAAGACGAGATCGTGATGCTGCGCAAACAGCTCGCCGAGGAAGGCCTCGACGCCGGCGCGGTGACGATCCACTGGCACCTCTCGCGCCGCCACGACACGGTGCCGTCGGTCAGCTCGATCTGGCGGATCCTGAAACGACGCGGCTTCGTGGTCCCGCAACCCAAGAAGCGACCGCGGTCGTCGTTCATCCGCTTCGAAGCCGACCTCCCCAACGAGACCTGGCAGTCCGACATGACCCATTGGACCCTCACCAATGATCGTCACGTCGAGATCGTCAACTTCATCGACGACCACTCCCGCCTCTGCATCGCGTCGATCGCGCTTCTCGTCGCCAAGGCCACCGACGTCGCGGAGATCTTCATCACCGCCGCACAACACCACGGGACCCCCGCATCGGTGCTCACCGACAACGGCTGCATCTACACCGCGAAACACCGCGGCGGGAAAGTCATCATGGAAACCCTCCTCGAGACCCTCGGCGTCACCTACAAGCACTCGCGGCCCTATCACCCCCAGACCTGCGGCAAAGTCGAACGCTTCCACCAGACCCTCAAGAAGTTCCTCGCCAAACAAGACCCCGCCCGCGACATCGCCGAACTCCAAGCCCAACTCGATCGCTTCGTCACCACCTACAACGACACCCGACCGCATCGCGCGCTCGCACGACGCACACCCAGAGAAGTGTTCGACACCAAGATCAAAGCCCGCCCCGCCGGCCAGGTCCCCGCCACCCACTTCCGCGTCCGCCACGACCGCATCGACAAAACCGGCTGCGTCACCCTCCGCTACCAGAGCCAACTCCGCCACATCAGCATCGGACGCGCCCACAAAGGCCAACGCGTCGTGCTCCTCGTCGCCGACACCGACGTCCGCATCGTCACCGAAGACGGCGAACTCCTCCGCCACCTCACCATCGACCCCACCCGCGACTACCAACCACGCGGCGCAACCTGATGTCTACGATGTCCCGAGACATCAGTCTCCGATGTCTCGCGACACCACAAAGCGCCCCCGGCAGGATTCGAACCTGCGCGCACGGTTTAGGAAGCCGCTGCGGATCGTCCGTGCAGTCCCACTACGTCCGTTGCGTGTTGTCCTGTCCCGTGGATCGTACGTCTGGTCCCACTGAGTCCGTCCAGTATCGGGGAGTAGTAGGGATACGGGTAGGGAAGGGCGCGGCCTTCTTTGCTCGCGCCGGCGCCCGCGAGTGTGTGGGGACTTCATCCGCCCAAGAGGTCTTCCTTGATCTGGATCGTGTTGCTCTTCTTGCAGTCCAGCGTGCCGGGCTTCTTGGGGTAGACCCGAGTGAACTTCCCACCCTGGACCTGGGCGATCATGATGCACGGCGTCGGCACCCGGTTCCCGATGTCGGTCGTCCCCCACATCCCGTCGGCGTTGAAGCTGTGGATCTGGCCGAGCGCGGCGAGGAGCGCCTTGCGGTTCAGCGCGTCGTTCCCGCCCTTCTTGACGATCGAGTTGACGGCGTCGCGGAAGAGGAAGCCGGCGACCCATGCGTAC
>JALHSW010000621.1 GCA_022865365.1 Acidimicrobiia bacterium
ATGTCCCCGCCATCGAGGTGAACGTCCGTCGTGTCGTCGAACGCTGCGTCGGGTCGCGCCTCACCGACCGGGCCGCGGAAGACGCCAGCGTGCGCATCGGCGCGCCCCTGCGAGGGCGAGACCGACTCCTCTCCCTCATGGACGTCGGTGCGCTGCTCTGCCGGCCCCGAGATCCGCGCTGTGCCGAATGTCCACTGCGCCGACGCTGCGCGACGCACGGCCCGCTACCGCACGAAGCGACCCGTTCCAAGCAGGCAAAGTTCGCCGGCTCGTTCCGCCAACGAAGGGGCCTGGTGATGGCTCAGCTCAGGAGCTCCCCGACCAAGGTGAGCGACCTTGATGCCCAGGCCCTGGCGTCGCTCGTCGAAGACGGTCTCGCCGAGCACGCTGGCACCGACGCTCGACTCCCTCGCTCGTAGTCCCCAAACCGAGGTCGGCTACGCGACCGGGACCCGTGAGAGAAAGTTCCGCAACAGGTCGTGCCCCGACTCGGTGAGGATGGACTCGGGATGGAACTGCACACCCTCGAGCGGGAGCTCGCGGTGGCGCAACCCCATCACGAGCCCGTCCTCGCTCTCCGCCGTCACCTCGAGCACGTCGGGCACCGACCCGCGCTCGACGACGAGCGAGTGGTACCGGGTCGCGGTGAACGGGCTCGGAACGCCGGCGAACACACCCCGACCGTCGTGGGTGATCTCCGACGTCTTTCCGTGCATCACGTGCGGCGCTCGCTCGATCCGGCCGCCGTACACCTGACCGAGACACTGATGGCCGAGACACACTCCGAGCACGGGAACGCCCTGCTCGCCGAACGCACGGATCGCCTCGTTCGAGATCCCGGCGTCCTCGGGGCGCCCGGGACCCGGTGACACCAGCACGGCGTCGGGTTCGAGCGCGCGGAGCCCGTCGAGGGTGAGCGCGTCGTGGCGGTGCACGATCGGCTCGGCGCCGAGCTCACCCAGGTACTGGACGAGGTTGTAGACGAACGAGTCGTAGTTGTCGATGACGACGACGCGAGCACCCACGCTCCGACGGTAGCCGCACGATTCTGTAGTGTCGGGCGCCGATGGCCAAGACCTCTGCGAGCAGCTCGGCAAAGATGCCCAAGAAGGGCACGGCAAAGCAGCAGGCCGCACGCGCACCGAAGCCGGGGCGCTACACGCCCCCGAAGCCCAGGTCGGCGACGTCCTCGCCGCTGTGGGTGCCGGCGGCGATGTTCGCGTGCCTGCTCCTGGGCCTCCTCGTGATCGTGGCCAACTACCTCGGGTTGCTCCCGGGGGGCCAGGCCCAGAACTCATCCTTGTTCATCGGTCTGGGCCTGATGATCGCAGGCTTCGCCCTCTCGACCCAGTACCGCTGATCGGGGGATTCCAGGGGAATCCCACCCGTGTAACTCACCCACAGTCTTCTCCCCAGGTTGGGGATAACTGGCGCTCCGTGTCTGAGGGTGCGCCTTCCGTAGCGAAGGCCGGGGACGCACCCCTTGACAGCGAACGTATGTTCGTGTAGGGTGTGGTTGTTGGCCGGGGTCGTGGAAGCCCCCCTCTCCTCCCTTCCGCCGTTCGTGTCGCTTGCTGCCGCTCAGCGCGGGGTGAGCCAGTCCGACGGGAGTTGCGCGTGTCCACGATCAGGTCGCCTCGAGCGTCGCAGCACGGCGACGGCACCAGCAGTGGTGTGGGCTTCGGTGCTCTGCGCGACGCGGTGGGGGTGGTGCGTGGTTTCGTGCGTGATCTGGACCCGGGGCGCGTCGGTGCTCGGGATGCGAAGGAGCTGATCGAGCTGCTCGGCGAAGCCGGGCGGCTGTGTGGGGGTGGCGTGACGCTGCTCGCCCCCCGGGTCGCCGACACCAAGGTCTGGGCCGATGATGGTGCCCGCACCCCGG
>JALHSW010000622.1 GCA_022865365.1 Acidimicrobiia bacterium
AGGAACGGCTCCACCGGAAGCAACGCCTCGCCGCGGCGTTCCGGCTGTTCGGCCGCTTCGGCTTCGACGAGGGCGTCGCGGGGCACATCACCGCTCGCGACCCCGAGCTCCTCGACCACTTCTGGGTCAACCCCTTCGGGACGTGCTCTACCTCGCCCTGATAGTGCCGGTCCTGCTCAACCAGCCGGGGTCGCGGAACTAGCCGGTTGTGCGCGTAGCCGCGATCACGACCAGAAGGCGTTCTCTGCGGCCTGGTCGCTCGTGCTCTCGTCGATGCGGGCGATCTTTTCGCCCTCGACCGTGAAATCGAGAGTCGTGGTCACGTCGAGCTTCTTGTCGCCGCGCGTGGCCGTGGACCGGTGCTTCGCGACCACCCTGTCGTCACCTTTGGCGGTGACGTCCTGGAGATCGGCCTCGAAGGTGCCGTCGGTCAGCTCGAAGAGCCGGCCATACATGGCGAACGCCGCGTCCTGCCCTTTGTGCTCCCCCGAGAGCGGGTTGTTGCCCGGCACCGAGTGCACCATGTCGGGCTTCATCATCTTCCCCAGAGCCTCCATGTCGCCCGCGGAGAACGCGTCGTACGCCTTGCGGACCACCGCCTCGGTCCGGCTCCACTGGTGACAAGTCCGGTGACAAGCCGCCCTGCGGCGGTCCACTCGCTCGGGGGTCAGATGGTCGGCTCGGCGACGAATTGTGACGAAGGTCCCTGGAGATGGCCGCCGCGTCGCCGTACGATCCGCGTGTCCGCCTCTGGGGGGCGAGTGATGCCATGCAACTACGGAAGGCTCGTCGCGGTCATTCTCCCGTCGACGACCTTGTTGCTGCCGGTACATCGGCGCAGCCGGTCCTCTCGCTTCAGGACGGGGCCCGCGTGGCGGTCGTCGGCGGTGGTCCCGCCGGTTCGTTCTTTGCACACTTCCTGCTGAAGATGGCAGCGGAGGTCGGCCTCGACGTGTCCGTCGACATCTGGGAGCCGCGTTCGTTCGCGTCCACCGGCCCCAGCGGCTGCAACCACTGTGGCGGCATCGTCTCCGAGTCGCTCGTCCAGATCCTCGCAACCGAGGGCATCACCCTGCCACTCGATGTCGTCCAGTGCGGGATCGAATCGTACGTCATCCACATGGATGTCGACAGCGTCCGCATCGCGAGCCCGGCTGGCGAGCCGCGAATTGCGGCGCTCTACCGTGGCGGTGGGCCGCGGACGGGCGAGGCAACGCCTTCGACGAGCTTTGACGGCTTCCTGCAGACGATGGCGGTCAGCGACGGAGCGCGCGTCGTCCCCTCGCTCGTCAGTGGCATCGAATGGCGCGACGGCCTGCCACACCTGCTTGAAGCGGGCGGCGCCACGTCGCCGTACGAGCTTGTCTGTATCGCGTCGGGCGTGAACAGCAACTTTGTCGGCCTGCTCGACCAGGCCGGGGTCGAGATCGACCCTCCTGAGACGATGCGCACCTACATCTGCGAGTTCCGCTCTGATCCGGAGACAATTCAGCGGCTGCTCGGCAACTCGATGCACGTCTTCCTGCTCGACATCGCGCGGCTCGAGTTTGCGGCACTCATCCCCAAGGGAGAGTTCGTGACGATGTGCCTGCTCGGGGAGGACGTCGACGAGGAGCTCGTGCACGAGTTCCTGCACGCTCCTGAGGTGAGACGCTGCCTCCCGGTCGACTCGACGCCGTGCGTGTGCGCCTGCTCGCCGTTGATCAACGTCCGAGGTCCGAGGGATCCGTTCGCCGACCGCCTCGTCCTCATCGGCGACAGCGGCGTGACCCGCCTTTACAAGGACGGCATCGGCGCGGCATTTCGCACCGCCAAGGCGGCGGCCGCGACCGCGGTCTTCGTGGGGATTTCGGCCGAGGACTTCGGCCGAGCCTACGCGCCGACTTGCAAGGCGATCGCGGCGGACAATGCAATCGGCAAGTTCATGTTCAAATCCGCGCACGCGTTCAAGCACGCGCGCTTCTTGCGCCGCGCGGTCGCGCGTATGAGCCGGCACGAGCAGGCACGCCCAGGCTCCGCACGGCGGCTCAGCTCGGTGCTCTGGAACATGTTCACCGGTAGTGCCCCGTACCGCCAGGTCCTGACGGA
>JALHSW010000623.1 GCA_022865365.1 Acidimicrobiia bacterium
CGTGCGGACGACGCGACTGGTCATCATCGGAGGTGGCCCCGCCGGCAACACGTGCGCGTCGGTCGCGGCCACCCTCGGCGCCGAGGTCACGCTCATCGAACGCGACGTGATCGGCGGTGCGGCCCACCTGTGGGATTGCATCCCTTCGAAGGCGTTGATCGCGACCGGCGGTGAGCTCGGTGAGCTCACGCGGGCCCAGACGATGGGGCTCCAGGCCGAGGGAACCCTCGACGTCGAAGCGCTCGAGCGCCGGATCGGCTCGATCGAGGGTCGACTGCGCGAGGCGCTGGCCGAGACCCTCCTGTCGCAGGGCATCCGTGTGCTGAACGGGACCGCGCGCTTCGCCGACCCGCGCACCGTGCTCGCCGAGACCGCGGATGGCATCGAGAGGCTCGAGGCCGACTTCGTGGTGGTCGCGACCGGCTCCCGGCCTCGCGTCCCGGACTTCGCCCCGATCGACGGCGAGCGTGTCCTCACGACCCGCCAGTGCTATCCGCCGCCCGAGATCCCCGAGCACATGATCGTGATCGGCTCCGGTGTCACCGGTGTCGAGTTCACGCACATGTTCGACTCGCTCGGTTCGAAGGTGACGCTGCTCGTCTCGCGCCAGCAGGTGCTGCCGATCAAGGACGCTGAGGTCGCCGCGGTTCTGGAGACCGCGTTCCTCGAGCGCGGCATCGCGCTCCTGAAGGGCGCTCGCGCGACGGCGATCGAGCGCGACGGCGACACGGTGCGCGTGTCGTGCGAGGACGGCAGGGTCGTCGAGGGTTCGCACACCGTGCTCGCGGTCGGGTCGGTCCCCAACACCGAGGACCTCGGTCTCGCCGACGTCGGCGTCGAGCTCGACGCGGGCGGATACGTCGTCGTGAACCACAACTGCCTGTCGAGCGTCGGCCACATCTACGCGATCGGCGACATCTCGGGGATGCTCCCGCTCTCGTCGGTGGCGGCGATGCAGGGACGCAAGATCGCCGAGCACCTCATGGGCATGCACAACCGCCCGCACCGCAACCTCGATTACCAGAAGGCCGCGTCTGCGGTGTTCACGGAGCCGGAGATCGCCGACGTCGGCCTCGCCGAGGCCGAGGCGTTTGCCTCGGGGAGCAAGATCCGCGTCACCAAGGTGCCGTTCAGCTCGAACGCGAAGGCGCTGATCAAGGGCGACCCGCGGGGCTTCGTGAAGATCGTGTCGGACCCGGCGACCGGGGTGGTGCTGGGCGGCTCGATCGTCGGCCAGAACGCGGCGGAGCTGATCGGGGTCGTGGCGGTCGCGGTGACGAACGGACTCAAGGTCACCGACATCGTCGACTCGCTGCTCGTGCACCCCACGCTGTCGGAGTCGCTCGCCGACGCCGCGTCCTGAGCGGGCCACGCTCAGACCTCGAGCTCGCCCCGCCAGATCGTCACCGCGTCGCCCCGCAGCCTGACACGGTCGGTGCCGTCGACGATGACGGAGACCACGCCACCGCGGCTGCTCACCTGACGGCCGACGAGCTCCGGCTTGTCGAGCCTGGCGGCCCACCACGGCCCGAGGCTCGTGTGGGCGCTCCCGGTGACGGGGTCTTCGGTGATCCCGTGTCGAGGGGCGAAGTAGCGGGACACGAAGTCGTACGCCGGGTCGTCGCTGCGCGCGGTGACCGTCACTGCCTCGACGTCCACTTCGCTCAGTGCGTCGAGGTCGGGCGTGAGCGCACGTACCGTCGTCTCGTCGGCGAGCTCCACGACGTGGTGGAGGTCGTTGGCGCCGACCATCACCGGCGCGGCGCCGAGTGCCGCGGCGAGCCCGGCCGGGATGTCGACGAGCGGCGACGGGGCCGCCGGCAAGTCGAGTTCGACAGCTTCACCCAACCGGGTCGCGATCAGCTCACCCTTCCAGCGGCTGGAGAAGCGGGCCGGCTCGCCCGGCGCCAACCGTCCGGTCTCCCAGAGGACGTGCGCGGCGGCGAGGGTGCCGTGCCCGCAGAGCACCACCTCGACCGTCGGTGTGAACCATCGGAGGCCGAAGCTGTCGTCCGCCTCCACCACGAACGCGGTCTCCGAGAGGTTCAGCTCGGCCGCGATCGTCTGCATGCGCTCGTCGTCGAGCGCTTCGTCGAGCAGGCACACGGCCGCCGGGTTGCCGCGGAAGGCCTCGGTGGTGAACGCGTCGACGCACGCGAGCGTTGCGCCCATGGGTCGCTACTCGACGACGAGGAGCACGTCGCCGGTGCCGACGGTGTCGCCGGGAGCCACGCGGATCTCGCGCACGGTACCCGCCTGTTCGGCGTTGATGTGGTTCTCCATCTTCATGGCCTCGAGCACCAGCACGGCCTGACCGGCCTCGACGGTGTCGCCCTCGGCGACGAGGATCTTCACGATCGTGCCCTGCATGGGCGCGGTGATCGTGCCGTCGCCTCCGCCGCCCCCCGAGATTGCCGCCGGCCGGGGCCGGGGCCCGCGTCGGGCACCGCCTCCAACGCCGCCGGAGGCGGGTGCATCGGGGAGCCACAGTCGCACCGAGAAGCGCTTGCCGTTGACCTCGACGGGAACGGTTCGCTCCACGAGCTCGGGTGCGCCAACCGCGTCCGGCACCGAAGCAGGCGCACTCGCCACCGCGGTTGCGAACGCGCTCTGGTCGAAGTCGTCTTCGACCCACTTCGTGGAGTGCGCTCCGTTCGCGAAGTCGGGGTGGGAAAGGAGGGCCTGATGGGCCGGGACGGTCGTGGCGACCCCGCCGACTTCGAGCTCGCGCAACGCGCGAAGCATCCGCGCAATCGCGGCGGCGCGGTCGGGTGCCCACACGACGAGCTTGCCGATGAGGTTGTCGTAGTACTGCGAGATGGTGTCGCCCTCGTCGTAGCCACCGTCCCACCGCACGCCCGGACCCGTGGGGACCCGCAGTCGCGTGATCGTGCCCGGCGAGGGGAGGAATCCCTTGGCCGGATCCTCGGCGTTGATACGGCATTCGATCGCGTGGCCGCGGCGCTCGACGTCGTCCTGGTTGAACGAGAGCGGCTCACCGGCTGCCACCCGCAGTTGCTCGGCGACGAGGTCGAGCCCGGTGACCGCTTCGGTGACGCAGTGCTCGACCTGGAGTCGCGTGTTCATCTCGAGGAACCAGAACTCACCGTCCTGGTAGAGCATCTCCACCGTGCCGGCGTTCACGTAGCCACAGCCCAGCGCGACCTTCACTGCGGCTTCGCCCATCGCCACACGGGTCGCGTCGTCGATGAGCGCGGCCGGCGTCTCCTCGATCAGCTTCTGGTGGCGCCGTTGCGTCGAGCAGTCACGTTCGCCCAACCAGACCGCGTTTCCGTGCATGTCGCAGAAGACCTGGGTCTCGATGTGCCGCGGCCCGGTGAGGTAGCGCTCGAGGTATGCCTCCGAGCGACCGAAGTACGCCTCGGCCTCGCGCGCCGCCGACTCGAACGCCGCTGCCGCACCGCTTGCGTCGTGGCACACCTTCAGACCCTTGCCGCCGCCGCCGTACGCGGCCTTGATGGCGACCGGCCAACCGAACTCCTCGCCGAACGCCACGATCTCGCTCACGTCACCGATCGGCTCCAGGGTGCCGGGAACCGAAGCGACATCGGATGCGGCGGCCGCCTTGCGCGACGAGATCTTGTCGCCCATGACCTCGATCGCCTCGGGCGGCGGACCGATCCATACCACCCCGAGCTCGGCGATCGCCCGCGCGAAATCGGCGTTCTCGGCGAAGAACCCGTAGCCGGGATGCACGCCGTCGGCTCCGGTGGCGGTGACGATCTCGAGGATCCGCTCGGTGTTGAGGTAGCTCTCTGCTGCGGTCCGCCCGCCGAGGGCATGCGCCTCGTCGGCGTAGCGGACGTGGAGCGCATCGCGGTCGAGCTCGGAGTACACGGCGATGCTCGCGACGCCGAGCTCGCGGCAGGTGCGCATGACGCGTACCGCGATCTCGCCCCGGTTCGCGATCAGGACCTTGGACAGCACGGCTCACCCTCAGTGATCGACGCGACTTGCTCGAGCGGCTGGGCTCGTAGGAACGCCGTATCCTACGGTCGATGGGCGATCGCTCTGCCACCTGGGGCACGGACCTGCCGGGAGGTTCGATCGTCCCGGGAGGCTGGACCGTTCGGCGCTTCGAGACGATCGACTCGACCAACCGCTGGGTGCTCGAGCAGTCCCGTGCGGGCGCCCCCGAGGGGCTGGTTGCCGTGGCCGAGCACCAGGCAGCCGGACGAGGCCGCCGAGGCCGTTCCTGGGACGCCCCACCCGGCTCATCGCTCCTGGTCTCGGTGCTCCTGCGTCCAGGGTCCTGGGGCCCCCGGGGCCGGGGGTCCCGGGGTGCGGCGATCACACCCGAGCGCCTCCCGCTGCTCACGATGGCGGCCGGGCTCGCACTTCTCGACGCGGTCGGTGCCGTCGCCGGCGTCGACGCAGCGCTGAAGTGGCCGAATGACCTCGTGGTCGGGGACCGCAAGCTCGCAGGCCTGCTCGCGGAAGCCGAGGTGTCGGGGACCGGCGAGGTGCGCACCGTCGTGTTGGGGGTCGGCTGCAACGTGAACCAGCGTGCGTTCCCTGCGGACCTCGCAGAGACGGCTACGTCGTGTGTCCTCGAGGCGGGCCATGAGGTCGCCCGTGAGGCGCTGCTCATGTCGTTCCTCGACGCGCTCGAGCGGCGCCTTGCGGCGCTCGACTCGGTCGCACTCGACTACCGGGCTCGGCTCGCGACGCTCGGACGGGTGGTCCGCGTCGACCTCGGGGACGGCGTCGTCGAAGGGACCGCCGTGGATGTCGATCCGGACGGACGCCTCGAAGTCGAGCGCCCCGATGGATCGCGAGTCAAGGTCGCCGTCGGCGACGTGATGCACCTGCGTCCGGCCTGACGTGCGCTCGCCCGGCCACGGGTGACCTGCGCCTGTCGCGCCACGGGCGACGGGCGGGGAACTACGGATCCGAGTCGCGTGCGACCAGGTCGGTGAACGCGGCGGCCAGACGCCTGGACACCGGGCCGGGCGCGGCGGGGAGCGTCACGCCGTCGACCCCGGAGATGGCCTGGACCTCGCGGGTGCTCGACGTGAGGAATGCCTCGTCGGCGGTGGCCACCGCCTCGGCCGGCAGTGCCGGTTCGTCGGCGGGGATGCCCAGCTCGCCACACAGCTCGATCACGAG
>JALHSW010000624.1 GCA_022865365.1 Acidimicrobiia bacterium
CCGACCTCATCGACTGGTTCGAGCCCTGGAGCACCGTCTGCGACTGGGACCTCCCCTTCGCGAAGTGGTTCGTGGGCGCCAAGCTGAACGCCTCGTACAACTGTCTCGACCGCCACGTGGCGAATGGTCACGGTGAGAAGGTCGCGTACCACTGGGAGGGCGAGCCGGGGGACACGCGCACGATCACGTACGCCGAGCTGCTCGACGAGGTGAGCCGCCTCGCCAACGCGCTCAAGGAGCTCGGGGTCAAGAAGGGCGACCGCGTCAACATCTACATGGGGATGGTGCCCGAGCTCCCGATGGCGTTGCTCGCCTGCTCGCGGATCGGCGCGCCGCACTCCGTCGTCTTCGGTGGGTTCTCCTCCGATTCTCTGCGCGATCGCATCAACGACGCCGAGGCGAAGGTGCTCATCACCGCCGACGGCGCGTGGCGGCGGGGGAAGGTGTTCCCCCTGAAGGAGACCGCCGACACCGCGGTCGCGGAGTGTCCGTCGATCGAGAAGGTCCTGGTGCTGCGCCGCACCGAGAACGACGTGCCGTGGACCGAAGGGCGCGACGTCTGGTGGCACGACCTGGTGGCCGGCCAGAGCACCGACTGCCCACCGGAGCCGATGGACGCCGAAGACCTCCTCTATCTCCTCTACACGTCGGGGACGACGGCGAAGCCGAAGGGGATCATGCACACGACCGCGGGCTACCTCACCCAGGTCGCCTTCACGCACCGGAGCGTGTTCGACCTCCAGCCCGACACCGACGTGTACTGGTGCGCCGCCGACGTCGGCTGGGTGACCGGGCACTCGTACATCGTGTACGGCCCGCTCATGAACCTCGCCACGAGCGTGATGTACGAGGGCACGCCCGACTTCCCCGACAAGGACCGCCTCTGGCGGATCATCGAGCGGTACGGCGTCACGATCCTCTACACCGCGCCCACCGCGATCCGGACGTTCATGAAGTGGGGTGACGAGTTCCCGGCGCGGTGCGACCTCTCGTCGCTGCGCCTGCTCGGCACGGTCGGCGAGCCGATCAACCCCGAAGCCTGGGTCTGGTACTGGAAGCACATCGGCTCCGAGCGCTGCCCGGTCGTCGACACCTGGTGGCAGACCGAGACCGGGGCGATCATGATCAGCCCACTCCCCGGGGCGACCACCCTGAAGCCGGGCTCCGCGACCTTCCCGCTCCCGGGCGTCGGGGCCGACATCGTGGATGACGCGGGCGAGAGCGTCGCGATCCCCGGGGGCGGCTATCTCGTGCTCACCCAGCCCTGGCCCGCGATGCTTCGGGGCATCTGGGGCGACCCCGAGCGCTACCGCGACACCTACTGGGGCCGCTTCCCTGGCAAGTACTTCGCGGGCGACGGGGCCAAGCGCGACGCCGACGGCTACTTCTGGCTCCTCGGGCGCGTCGACGACGTGATGCTCATCTCGGGCCACAACATCTCCACCGCCGAGGTGGAGAGCGCGCTCGTGAGCCACCCGGCCGTCGCCGAGGCTGCCGTGGTGGGCCGCACCGACCCGACGTCGGGTCAGGCGATCGCGGCGTTCGTGATCCTGCGTGCCGGCCACGAGCCGAGCGATGCGCTGGGCGAGGAGCTACGCGCGCACGTCGCGACCCCGATCGGTCCGATCGCCAAGCCCAAGACCGTGCTGTTCACCGACGACCTTCCCAAGACCCGGTCGGGCAAGATCATGCGGCGCCTCCTCCGCAACGTCAGCGAGGACGAAGTGCTCGGCGACACCACCACGCTGGCCGACCCGAGCGTCGTCGAGGGCATCAAGTCGCGCTACCTCGCGCAAGCCGCCTCGGACGAGGACTGACGTGTTTGTGCGCTCGGGCGGGTTCTGGCCCCGGTCGGTGCACAGACAGTGAGGGACCCCGAGCACTGGACGTGGCGTGACGGGCCCGTCGAGCCGGGCCCGGCCGCAGTGATCGACATCGACGGGGTGCTGTCCGACGCGGTGAGCCGCCAGCACTACCTCGAGTCGCCGCGTCGGGACTGGCGATCGTTCTTCGACGCCTGCGGTGACGATCCGGTGATCGAAGAGGTGAAGGTCCTCCTCGACCTGCTCGACTCGGACTTGCGCATCGTGTTGCTCACGGCGCGTCCCCAGCGGGTGCACCACCTGACCGAAGCCTGGTTGCAGCACTACGCCATCCGGTGGGACCTCCTCGTCATGCGCTCCCACGGCGACTACGACGTCGCCCGTGACTTCAAGGCCTCGACGGTGTGGGAGCTCAGAGAGCGCGGCTTCGAGCTGAAGCTCGCGATCGAGGACGATCGCCGCAACGTCGAGATGTTCCGGTCCGAGGGGATCCCCTGCCTGTACAAGCACTCCGGCTACTACGACTGATCGTTCGGCTGTGTTCGAGGCCACGCTCCTCGCCCTCGGCTCCGCGGTGCTGCACGCGGGCTGGAACCTGCTCGTCAAGACCAGCGACGAGCGGTTCCTCACCGCATGGGGCCAGTTCCTCGTCGGTGGGATCTGCTTCCTCCCGGTGCTCCTCCTCACCGGGCTCCCGCCCGGCGATGCCGTCCCGTTCCTCGTGGCGTCGAGCCTCGTGCACGTCGTCTACGTGGGCGCGCTCGTGCGGGCGTATCACCACGGCGACTTCTCGTTCGCGTACCCGCTCGCCCGGGGTGGCGGCGCGTTGCTTGCCGCCATCGGAGGTGTCGCGTTCCTCGGTGACTACCTCTCCGTGCCGGCCTGGCTCTCCATCGGGATCGTCGTGGTCGGGCTCGTGTCGCTCGTTCGACCCCACGTCGGGATGCTCGCGATCGGCTGGGCGCTCCTCACCGCGCTCACCATCGGCACCTACACGACGCTCGACGCGGCAGGAGCCCGCCGCTCCGACAGCGGCTTCGGGTACGGGGTCGTGCTGGTCGTGGGCGCCGCGCTGGCGCTCACGGTCGTTGGCGTTTCCCGTGGGCGGGGAGGAGATTTCGTCCGCTACCTGCGTACGACCGACCGGCGCCGGGTGCTCGCCGGCGGTCTGGCGTCGGTGCTGGCGTACTCGATGGTCCTCACCGCGATCCGCCTCGCCCCCGTCGGCTACGTCGCCGCGCTCCGGGAGTCCTCGGTGGTGCTCGGTGCGGCGATGGGCTGGTTGCTCCTGCACGAGCGCCTGGGGAGGGCCCGGGTGGTCTCGTCGCTGGTCATCGCGGCCGGGCTGGTCCTGCTGATCGCCACCCGCTGACGCCCCGCACCTCTGGTCGGGCGTTGCGACGCCCGCTCTCGGGAACCGGCCCTCGGGAACGGATACCGCCCTCCGCGACGTTGCCTATCCGAGAGGTATCAGGGAGAAGGTTGATCGAGATGAAGAACACACTCAAGACCGCAGGCCTGCTCGCCGGACTCGGCGCATTGTTCATGGTCATCGGTGGGGCGCTCGGCGGGACGACCGGCCTCGCGATCGGCCTGCTGCTCGGCATCGCCTTCTGCGGCGGGTCGTATTGGTTCTCCGACAAGCTCGCGATCAGGGCCGCCAAGGCCCAACCGGTGTCGCGAGCCGACGCCCCTGAGCTCTATGCGATCGTCGAGGACTTGGCGCGGCGCGCCGAGATCCCGATGCCAAAGGTGTACCTCTCGCCCGAGCAGCAGCCCAACGCGTTCGCGACCGGGCGCGGACCCCGTCACGCGGCCGTGTGCGTGACTCAGGGCATCACGCAGGTGCTGGATCAGGACGAGCTGCGCGGGGTCCTCGCTCACGAGCTCAGCCATGTCAAGCACCGCGACATCCTCATCGGTTCGGTGGCGGCGGCGGTTGCGCTGGCGATCACGTTCGCGGCGCGCATGGCGTTCTGGTTCGGCGGCGACAACAACTTCGTGGCGTCGCTGCTCATGATGATCCTCGCCCCGATGGCCGCGATGCTCATCCAGATGGCGATCTCGCGTTCGCGCGAGTTCGAGGCCGATGCCGGCGGTGCCCGCCTCTGTGGCACCGGCGAGCCGCTGGCCAACGCACTCGAGAAGATCGAGGGGTACGCGAAGCGGGTCCCGATGAACGTGCCGCAGGCCGAAGCCAGCGCGTACATCATCAACCCGTTGACAGGGCGCAAGCTCCAGTTCGCGGGCCTGTTCTCGACCCACCCTCCGACCGAGGAGCGAGTGCGTCGCCTGCGCGCCGCGTCGGAGTAGTGCGCCCTCAGTCCCGGAAGTTGGTGAACTGCAGCGGGATCTCGAAGTCGTGGC
>JALHSW010000625.1 GCA_022865365.1 Acidimicrobiia bacterium
CAGGACGTCTCCCTCGTGCTCGGCCTGTACCTGGACGCCGGGTCGCATGTCTTCCTCGTCCCTCCAGCGCCCAAGGCCGGTACGACCGGTGAGGATGTGCTCGCGCCTAGGTTCGCGCAGCTCGCGGCCGCGTTCCCGGGCCGTGTCGACGTGCTCGACGCCCACAGGTTCATTCGCGATCGGACGGGTGCGTACCAGATGTGGGTGCCGTGCGTGGCCGTTGGCGAACCGGGGTGTAACGGAGGTGCAGTCCAGGTTCGCCTCGCGCTCGATGGTGGGAGCCACTTCTGTGCTGCCGCCGACCACGGCGCCCCCGCTGAGGGTGCCTGCCCTCCGGGGGACGCCGGAGGCGTTCGCCGTGTCGCGGCCGGCTTCGCCGCAGCGCTCCTGCCGGCGGTCGACGCGCTCGGCGCCCCGGGCGGAAACTCGACGCCCTCCCCGACGCCGATCGGTTAGCCGCGCTCGAGCCGCGCGAGCCGATCACAGATCGGCGTCGCGATCGGCAGCGAGTCGATCGTGCCGGCGAACGTCCGCGCGCCGGCGTCCGACACGTCCTGGCTCCCGATCGCTGCAGGGGAGTTCGCCACGAGCGTGTAGTCGAGTCCGAGGTAGCGCCCGTCGTGGCGCACGTCGAAGTAGCCGATCGACGGGTCGAGGCGGATGCCGATTCGCACCACCTCGCCCGGTGCGACGCGGATCGCCTGCGTTACGGACGGGGCGCGCTCGGGCGTGCCGTTCCACTCGTACTCGAATCTGACGCGGCCTTCCCTGAGGTGCTCCGCCCACACCACCCCTGAGCCGCGTGAATCGCTGGAAGAGAGCAGGGGCTCGCGCGTGCCGGCGGGCAGGTCGTCGAACGTGACCCGCAGATCGAACAGGCCCGTCGCGGGTGTCTCTTCCACTGGGATCCAAGCACGCCCGACCGAGTAAGAGAGGCCGTCGCAGTCACCGATCACGAGCAAGCTCTGGCGCTCGCCGGGCGGGGGGAGGGGGAGCGAGGGGACGTGCTCGACGTGCGACGGGGCACCGCCCGAGATCGCGTCATACACCGCGAGCTGCACGTCGACGAGCCGCGCGGTCGAGGCCTCGGGCACCAAGGGTCCGTACGCTCGCTGGTGCAGGTACGTGAGCGAGCCCATCGCCCAGCAACTCCACGCGCCGAGGACGACCACGAGTGTCAGCACCGCGACTCGCAGCGCGCGCGCTCGTCCTCCCAAAAGCGACGGGAGCCACCAGAGCCCGGCGGCCCCGGCGATCACGAGCGCCGGCAGGAAGTCGGCCTGATAGCGCTGCTGGAGATACGCGATCGACACGGTCACCAGTCCGGGGATGACCGCGACCGCGACCGGAACGCGCAGGACCGCGGCGCTGGATGCGCCCTCGCGGCGCCGTGGTGCCCGAATGATCGCGACGATCCCGACGATCGCCAAGAGGACGAGGAGCGTCGAGGTCGCGGTGATGCTCGCGGAGAAGTCGATGTCGATGAACACTGCGCCGCCGAAGACCCGTGGCGGCTTGGAGAAGGTGACCCACGGGAAGAGACGGTCGAAGCCAATCGCGTCGGGCCGGAAGTATTGGAGGAGGTTCGTCGGTGAATAGACGAGGCCGGTGATACTCCCGTTGTTGGCGTCGAAGGCGGCCTTGGCGGTCGGGCTCGCGACGATGATGTCCTGCTTCTCGAGCGGCAGCCCCAAGAGGGTGCCGAACTTCGAGAAGTTCACATACGCGTACAGGGCGATCGGGATGGTCGTTGCCGCGACCACCGGCAAGATCGATCGGTTCGCTGCCGGCGAGCCGAAGCCGAGCCAGCGCAGCCACCAGGCGGACGGAGCCGACTCGGCGCCGTCGGAATGACGCCGCCAGGCATCGCGGGCCCACAGCGAGACTCGCGCGGCGACGATGATGCCGAGCACCATCACCGGGCCGGCGCCGATCGTGGCGCGCGACAGGAATGCGAGCGTGCTGGTGAGCCCGGCGAGAATGATGTGCTTGCGGCTGGGCTCGACCAGGTAGGCGACGATGCACGCGTAGGCGGTGAACGCCCAGGCGACGCCCCAGAGAACCGCCTCGTGGTACACCCAGCTTCGACCGCCGAGAAACAGCAGCGTCGAACCGCAGCCGACGAGCAGGACGAACCCGCCGGCGCCGACCAGCGCGAGGGGCGCAGGCATGCTGTCGCCACGGACGAATGTACGTGCTTGCCAGCTCATGCGGGCCACGGCCATGAGGGCAACGACGTAAGCGATCAGCATCGAGACCCGGCTCAGCTCGCCATCGAGATCGTGGGTCACGGCCAGCACGGGCATCCGGAGCAGGGAGGGCCATGGTCCGAAGTACGTGTAGTACTTGCCGTCGACGGTGAACCGCTCGAAGGCCAGTGCCTTCGAGCCAACGTCCCAGTGCCCGTGCATGAGGGCCCGGGCCTGTACGTCGTAGAAGTCGGCGAGGAATTCCGGCGCGAACAGGTCGGCACGTCCTTCGAGGAGAAAATACGCGAAGACGACGAGTGCGAGCGCGCCGCCGACGGCACTCGCGAGGAAGAAGCGGGCGCGTGGCGTCGCCCACATGCGGTGCAGCATTCGCGGATCCTAGGTGGGCGCGTCGATCACAGCGGCTATCCGGATGATGGTTCGGCCGTGATCCTCGCCCGTCGGCTTGCGTTGGTACAATCGAACTCGACGCGAGGGTCCCTCCAGATGCCGATCCCCGCAGAGTCCCGGTGGCCCGCGAACCTGGCTCAGGCGAACGCTCGGAGCCGGCGATGGGTGAAATGTGAAGTATTGCCGCCGAATCGGGACCGTCGCGATGCTCGCGTTCGCCGCGTCGACCTTGGCCGCCTGCGTGTCGGCACGACCGCCTGCCCTCGGTCAACTCCCGACGATCAGCCCGTACGGCGGTGCTGACTGTCTCGATGTCCGCGTCGTGGGCGACAGCATCGCCCAATTCGTCGGCGACCGGTTCGAGTCGCGGCTCGAGGCGAGCGGCCGTTGCACCCACGTCGTGCAAGCGGGCCAGGCCGGGAGCGGAGTCGTCGACTGGCTGCCGGGTGGTCGCTTCGACCTCGCGCGTTTGCTCTCGGCCGAGCAGCCCGATGTGGTCTTCGCGTCCTTCGTCGGGAACGAGTCTTTCTCGGGGCTCACGTGGAGCAATCCGACGTGGCACACGCAGACGACTGCAGCCGCGCTCGCGCTGGTGGACCTGATCCCGGCCGACGTGGCGCTGTACTGGGGTCTCCCTGCGAAGGGTGCCTGGCGGTGCGAGTGGGGATCGCTGAATGACCAGCGCTGGGGTCCCTGGCATGCCTGGATCCGCGACACCCTGCCGGTGCTGCGACCCTCGGTCCACATCGTGGACTGGCGAACGCTCTTCGGCGGCGAGACCTTCCAGCCCGCGTTCACCTTCCCGGATGGCCAGGCGCACGATGTGCGTCTCCCGGACTGCGTCCACTTCTCGGCCGACGGGGCCGATCTCGCGGCCCTGCTCGCGGTCGCTGCGATGCAAGGGGAGTGGACCGCCGCTCCTCCCGGGACAACCGCCCCCACGACGGCGACCACGGCACCACCCGATTCCGAGCCGTCGACCACCACCACGCCATCGACCCTGCCGGGGTGACCCGGCGCCGGCGCCCCGAGTCGAGCCGGCTCCGGAGGCGCGGACCTAGCCTCGGGGCATGGCCGATGCACCCAAGTCCTTCTTCCTCTCACCGGAGATCCACGCGTACCTGCTGGATCACGCCACGCCCGTCGACGACGTGCAGCAGTGGCTCATCAGCGAGACCCACTCGCGGGTCTCCGACTTCTCGATGATGCAGATCGCCCCCGAGCAGGGCGCCTTCATGACGACGTTCACCCGGATCGTCGGCGTGCGCCGTGCGGTCGAGGTCGGCACGTTCACGGGCTACTCGGCCCTGTGCATCGCCCGCGGGCTCGAAGACGGCGGGCGTCTGCTGTGCTGCGACGTCAGCGAGGAGTGGACGTCGATCGGTCGGGAGGCGTGGAAGCGAGCCGGCGTCGATGATCGGATCGATCTCCAGATCGCACCCGCGATCGAGACGTTGCGTGCCCTCCCCAAGGACGACCCGATCGACTTGGCGTTCGTCGACGCCGACAAGGGTGGCTACGCGTCGTACTACGAGGAGCTGCTGCCGCGGCTGCGGACGAATGGTGTGATTCTCGTCGACAACACCCTGTGGAGCGGCAGTGTGATCGACGCGTCACGCACCGACGACGACACCAAGGCGATCCGAGCGTTCAACGACATGGTGGCCGCCGACGACCGCGTCGATTCGGTGATCCTCACCATCGGCGACGGCCTCACCCTGATCCGCAAGCGCTAGAGGGCGATCCGGCCGGGGGTGGGGACGCGGCCCCGGAAGCCGGTACGGAACCGGTCGCTGGGGGTGAGTCGGTCGGCGAGGTTGGTCACGAGCAGCTCACCGTCGGCTTGGTCGACCTGCCAGCGGGTCGGGTCGTAGCGCAGCTCGGTCTCCCCGGGGCACGCGACGGCGCTCAGCGCGCCCAGCCGGAGCCAGACCCCCGCGGTGGCGCCGGCCGCAGTGAGCCGCGCTTGTGCCGCGGTGCCCGACGCGACGACGGCACGCACCGACGCGAACACGTCGGCCGGATCGCGGCCGAGGTCGTCGAACCCGTCGAGCACGGCGTCGTCGACGCCGATGACCACGGTGGGGTGCAGCTGGCGTACGAGCGAGGCCGTGCGGAACGCGTCGAAGCGACTCGCGTCGGCCGACGAGTAGAGCGCGCCGACGACACCGGCCGCACGCTCGAACGGCGCGACGTGGATGGCTTGCGACAGGTACGAGACGATGAGCACCAGCTCGTCCGCGCGGAGACCCAGCTCGTGCAGGACTGTGGCGGCGACTTTGGTCTCGTCGTCGATGTCGGCCTCGCTCACCGGCCACGGCACGATCTCGTCGCCGACCACCACTCGCCCGACGCCCCAGACGCGGGGCGGATCCTCGTACGTCGCGGCGAACGTCATCGCGTCCTCATGCCCGGATGATCCTCACGAGTTGGGACTTCATGCCCGGGTCACTCGGGGGATCTTGTGCGGCGGGCCCTGGCGAAGGAGGACGTCGCGTTCCACGAGGTCGACGTCGGGGCGGATGCCCACGGACTCCTCGACCGCGTCCTCGATGCGGGCCCGGAGCGCGGGCAGCCCGCCCGGCCCCTCGGTCGCGTACCCGACGCGGAGGCAGAGGGTGTCGACCTCGCGGGACGGGCGGATCAGCTGGAACAGCCCGTTGGTCTCGTCGATGCTCTCGACCGCACCCCAGACATCGCCGGGGAGCACCGATGCGCCGTCGACGACGATCTCGTCGCCCTTGCGGCCCAGTGTGTGGACGCGCCCGTGCGTGCGCCCGCATGCGCACGGCTCGCGGGTCACGCGGACGAGGTCGTCGGACCGGTAGCGCACGAGTGGCGCGACCTTGTCGATCAGCGTGGTCGACACGAGCTCGCCGCGCATGCCGTCTCCGACCGGCGTCGTGCCCTCGGGATCGAGGGACTCGATGTACGCGGTGTCTTCCCACATGTGGCAACCGTCGTGCTCGCGACACTCGGTTGCCGCGCCGACGTCGCCCAGGCTCGTCTGGATGAACAGCTCGAGTCCCCAGTCTTCGACGCGCGCCCTCGCTCGCGGACCGATCGGCTCGCCCGCGAACACGACACCCTTGTACGAGGAGAACGCGTCCTGAAGGTCGATCCCGACACGGGCCGCCGTCTCCTCGATCATCGTGATCAGCGGCCCCGACAGCGTGTACCAGCCGGTCGGCCGGAATTCGCGACTGAACCGGAGCAGCTGCTCGATGTCGCTCGGCTGATGATCGACGAATACCGGTGTTGCACCGACGCCGCGGATCGTGTCGTGGATGCTCGGACCGCGGAACGTGAACAGGCAGTGCATGAAGTGATCACCCGGGCGGGCGCCGAGCTCCCAGAACTCACGCACGAGCATGCTCGGTCCGCGCCCGGCGAACGGTGCCGGGGTCGGGTCGCCGGTCGTGCCCGAGGTCGAGAAGATCGCCGAGAAGATCCCCTTCATGGTCGGGTCGGCCGGATCGAGGCAGAGCAGCCCGCCGTACGGGTCGTCGTGGCGGTCACGGTACGAGCGGATCGCGTCCTTGTCGATGAATGGGACCTTCTCGTGGAAGTCGTCCATCGACGTGATGTCGTCGGGCTTCACGCCCGCGGCGTCCCACGTCTCGCGAATCAGCCCCGAGCGCTTGTAGGCCCACGGGATGAGGTCGCCGAGGAGCCTCTCGTCGCGCTGGCTGTCGATGTCGGCGCGCGACATCTGCTCGATCTCGGGTGAGAAGTATCGGCGGCTGGGATCGAGGCTCATCCGCCGGGCTCGACCCCATAAGCGCTTGCCGACACGGGGCGTCAGGCTATCGGGACGGGGCGCAACGCAAGCGCCGAAGCCCGCGACCGCGTAGCGTCGTGGAGATCGTCGAGTGGAGAAGGAGCAGAGCGATGGCGAAGGACTGGGCCGAGGAGATGCGGGCTACCGCGCAGGAGCAGGTTGCCGAGCCGGTGCTCGCGGCCGGCATCCTGCAGCCCGCGGGGACATGGGGTTCGTTCGGTGTCGGCAAGGTCAGCGGGCTCGCGGGGACGATCATGCGTATGAGCAACAACAAGAAGGCCGGCGGACTCGGCAAGCAAGGTGTGTTCAAGTTCCGTCAGGCACTGATCGCGGTCACGGCCGACAAGATCTACGCCTTCAACTCGAAGCCGTCGGGCCGCAAGTGGAAGGTCACAGACCAGGTTGGCGTCTGGGACCGCAAGGACCTGCGCGTCGCGATGGCCGACAAGAAGCTCACCAAGGCGGTCACGATCGAGATCGCGTCCACCGGCGAGCGCTTCGAGCTCGAAGCGACGACCGTCGGAACCCAGGGCGTGAACGACCCGCTGTTCGCCGAGCTCGCCAAGCACGCTTGAGTGCGGCTCGCGCCGGAACCGTCATTGGTCAGCGCGTTCAGAACTTCCCGGTGCGGCCGTAGCGGTAGTAGCCGGAGAAGGTCTGGTTGACCTCGTCGGGGAGTGGCACGACGGAGCCGAGTGCCCGCGCACCCCAGACGATTTCGGCGGTGCGCTCGACGAGTGACGCGATGTGCAGGACGTCCTTGGGTGTCTTGCCGACCGCGAACAGGCCGTGGTTGGCCATGAGGACGCACGCTTTCGTCGCGACCCGGCTCGCGACCTCGTCGGCGAGCTCGTCGGTGCCGGTCGTGCGGTACTCGGCGACCTCGACGTTGCCACCCACGAACACGTCGAACTCCTCGATGACCGCGGGGATGGGCTCGCGCACGAGAGCGAACATCGTGGCGTGCTTCGCGTGGCAGTGCATCGTCGCGTCGATGTTCTCGTGGAGGCGCAAGGCCGAGAGGTGCAGCGCCTTCTCGGTCGTCGGGCTTCGTTCACCCTCGAGCACGTTGCCGTCGAGGTCGCACACGACGAGATCGTCGAGCGTCATCTCGAGGTAGTCGAGCGACGACGGGGTGAGCACGGCATTGCCGTCGGGGAGTCGGGCACCGACGTTGCCCGCAGTGCCCTCGACGAGGCCGGAGCGCAGCATCTCCTGGGCGACCCAGAGGACCTGCTCCTTGGTCTCTTGGGCGGTGAGCTTGTCGTCAGCCACGGTCCAATGCCTCCGGGTTCACGAGGTTGTCGGGCCGACCGCCGGCGAGCAGCGTCGCGAGGCCGTCGGCGATCAGCTTGGAGTGGTTGGCCTCGGTGTCGTAGGTCGCACCACCGATGTGGGGTGTGAGCACGACGTTCCCCATCGAGCAGAGGGGATGGTCGACGGCGAGGTTCTCGCCGACGAAGTGATCGAGGCCGGCTCCTGCGAGGTGACCTGACTGCAGTGCCGCGACCAGCGCGTCGACGTCATGCAGCTGGGCACGAGCCGAGTTGATGAAGATCGCGCCGTCCCTCATCCGGGCGAACTGGTCGGCACCGATGAGGTTCGTCGTCTCGGGCGTGACCGCGGCGTGCATCGACACGACGTCGGCCTCGGCGAGCAGGTCGTCGAGCGAGTGGGTGGCGTCTGGGGCGTAGGGGTCACATGCGATGACCTGCATGCCGAGGCCCTCGAGGCGCCACTTGGTCGCACGACCCACTGCACCCAGGCCGACGATGCCGGCAGTGCGGCCGGCGAGCTGCCACGCGCGGAAGCGTTGATAGGGGATCGTGCCGTCGCGGTAGGCCTTGCCCTCGCGCACGTCGAGGTCGGCGCGCACGAGGCCGCGGTTCACGGCGAAGAGCAGCGCAATCGTCATCTCGGCGACAGCGTCGGCATTGCGTCCCGGCGCCCGCAGGACGGGGATGCCCTTCTCGGTCGCGGCCGCGACGTCGACGTTGTTGGGATCGCCGCGGCAGGAGCCGATCGCCAGGAGCGGAAGATCGAACACCGGGCCGCTCACGAAGTCGGACTCGACGATCAGGATGTCCGCACCTGAGTCGGCGGTGAGCTGGGCGAGCTTCTCTCCGTCGAGGAGCCGCAGCGGGACGTGATCGATCCACGGGTCGAGCACCACCTCGGCCAGGCCGCGCAGTGTGTCGAGCCCCTCGCCGCGAAACGGTGCAGTCACGAGAGCCTTGTGCTTGGTCACGCGGCGATCATCGCACGAGGATGACGCCGGCGTCAGGTTGGGCCGCGTCTCAGGCGAGATCCGGGCGGTACTCGGGGTGGTCGGTGAGCCACTGCGACGCGGCGCGCATCGACTCCTCGTTCTTCTTGTTGATGAAGCCGTAGATGCGTCCCTCGAACCACTTGTAGGGGGCCTTCGTCAGGTGGTAGCGCTCCTCGAACGCGAAGCGCGTGCGGTTGGGGCCGAGCGGCTCGAGGTGGATCTTCCCGGTCTGGTCGTTACCGGCGTCGCTCGAGATCATCGTGTACGTGTAGCCGTATCCGCCCTCGGGCCCCGGCTCGACATCGTGCACCAGCTCGAGCGCCGAGCCCTCGCGTCCCATCGGCATCTTGTAGATGACGCGCCGCAGTCGTCCGTTGTGGTGGTCGTCGCCGGGCCAGAGCACGTCGACGCGCTTGACCATCGGCGCGTAGTCGGGCCAGCGGTCGTAGTCCTGGAAGAGCGCCCAGATCCTGCCGGCGGCGTGTGGCATCTCGAAGTCGTAGCGGTGCTCGCGCAACGTCGGCCTCCCGGTCGGGCTTCGCGTTCCCTGACTATGGTGTCAGGTTTGTCGGGCCCGAGCAGGGGGACGCACGCGGATGCCGATCCACTACGAGAACGATGACGAGCACATCGTCCTCATCACCATCGACCGGCCGGAGGCCCGCAACTCGGCCGACATGGAGCACTTCAAGCTGCTGCGGGAGGCGTGGGAACGCTTCGGCGCCGACGACGACGCCTGGGTCGCGATCATCACCGGCGTCGAGCAGTCGTTCTTCTCCGGCGCCGACCTGAAGAAGTACATCCCGGAGATCACCAAGTTCCTTAGCGGTCTCGGTGGTGAAGGGCTGCAGAAGCAGATCGCCGACGAGGGGCTCACCGAGATCAACGGGTACCGCCTCGACGACGGCACCAAGGCAGTCTTGCGCAACGTGGCGCTCTACAAGCCGGTGATCGCGGCGGTCAACGGGTTCTGCACCGCGGGCGGTATGGAGATGCTCGGCGGCACCGACCTGCGCATCGCCTGTCCCGAGGCGAAGTTCGCGGTGATGGAGCCCAAGCGTGGGCTCTTTGCCGGCGGCGGCACCACCGTACGGCTGCCCCGTCAGATCCCATGGCCCTACGCGATGGAGTTCCTCCTGTGTGCGGATCTCATCCCGGCCGAGCGCGCATTCGAGATGGGGCTCCTGAACGCGGTCGTGCCTCGCGACCAGCTGCTCGACACCGCGCGCGAGTTTGCCCGCCGGATGATCGCGAACGCCCCGCTCGCGGTGCAGGCCACGAAGCAGAGCGCGCTTCAGGGCCTGTACCACGACGAAGACGAGGTGAAGCGGGTGCGAACCGCGGTCAAGGCCCTGCACGAGGTGCTCGCGACCATCGACACCGACGACCCTGCGAGCTCGAAGGCGGCGATCACCGCGGCGGCACGAGTCCTGGAAGGGCTCGGCAAGGAGCTGCGCACCGCGTTCGAGAAGGAGAGCAAGATCTCGAGCTGGATCTTCCAGACCGAAGACGCCAAGGAAGGCCCAAAGGCCTTCGCCGAGAAGCGACCCCCGGTTTGGCAGGCGAAGTAGTGCCGATCGACCCCCGGACGCCATGCCTGATCGGCGTCGGCAAGCACACGTGGCACCCCGACGAGGTCGGCGAGCAGGGTGCCCCCGAGCCGCTCGACATGTGGGAGCGGGTTGCGCGCGCGGCGGCCGACGACAGCAGTGTGGGCGCAGGCGCGCTCGAAGGTCTGGACGCGCTCGACATCGTCTACTGCCAGACGTGGCAGTACGACGATGCACCGGCGAGATTGTCCGAACGCCTCGGCGCGTCACCGAAGCGGCAGCACTACTCGGGGATCGGTGGGACGACGCCCCAGGTGCTCGTGCAGGCCGCGGCGGGGCGCATCCTGAGCGGCGACAGCGACCTGGCGATGGTCGCGGGCGGCGAGGCGCTCGCGACCCAGCGTGCGTTCAAGAAGCGTGGGGAGCGCCCGACGTACTCGTTCAAGCCCGACGAACGTCGCCCGTTCCCCTGGGAGGCACCGTTCAACGACTCGGAGGTCGCGCACGAGCTGCAGCAGGCGTGGCTCACATTCGCGGTGTTCGACAACGCGCGGCGCGCGCACCTGGGGATCCCGCTCGCCGAGTACCGCGAGCGGCTCGGCAAGATGATGGCCCCGATGACCAAGGTCGCGGCGGCCAATCCCGACGCGTGGTTCCCGATCGAGCGCACGGTCGACGAGGTGATCGAGGCACGACCCGACAACCGCATGGTGGGCTACCCGTACACGAAGTACATGGTGTCGATCATGGATGTCGACATGGCCGCCGCAGTGATCATCGCGAGCCACGAGCGCGCGGACGCGCTCGGCGTACCCCAGGATCGGCGTGTCTACCTGCGGGGCTGGTGCTACGCGACGGATCCTGTCTACGTCGCCGAGCACGACGAGATGTGGCGTTCGCCGGCGATGGCGGCCGCGAGCGCCGAAGCGCTGCGGATCGCAGATGTCGGGGTCGATGACCTCGCACATCTCGACCTCTACAGCTGCTTCGCGAGCTCGGTGAACTTCGCTCGTGATGCGCTCGGCATCGCGGAGAATGACCCGAGGTCACTCACGGTCACCGGCGGCTTGCCATACCACGGCGGTGCCGGCAGTGACTACATGACCCATTCGATCGTCACGATGGCCGAGCGACTGCGGGTCGATCCGGGTTCGTGCGGCATGGTGAGCGGCGTCGGGATGCACATGACGAAGCACGTCTACGGGGTGTACTCCACCGAGCCGGGTGTGGTCGTGCCGCCCGGGCAGGCCGCGGTGCAGGCTCGCCTCGATGCGGCGCCCAAGCGGACGATCGTCGAACGCCACGAAGGCGAAGCCACGGTGGCGGCGTACTCGATCGTGCACGGGCGCGACGGCGAGCCCGAGTGGGGGGCCCTCGTCTGTGACCTCTCCGACACCGAACGTGCGTACGCGCGCCTCACCGACGACCACGAGCTGCGAGATGCGGAGACGACCGAGCTCGTCGGCGCGCGGGTCTGCCTCACTCCGACCGACATCGACCTGCCGATGGGTGGCAAGGGCGTTCGCCACAGTGCCACCATCATCGGCACCTGAACCGGGAGCACTGCGACATGGCGTGGGATTTCTCGACCGAGCCCGAGTTCCAGGAGAAGCTCGACTGGATCGACGCGTTCGTGCGGACCGAGATCGAGCCGCTCGATCTCGCGTTCAGCTCGCACCTCGTCTATGACCGGTCGCACCCGATCCACACGACGGTGATCCCACCGCTACAGGACCAGGTGAAGGCTCAGGGTCTCTGGGCGTGCCACCTCGGTCCCGACCTCGGCGGCCTCGGCTTCGGCCAGCTCAAGCTCGGGCTCATGAACGAGATCCTCGGCCGGTCGAACTTCGCGCCGATGGTGTTCGGCTGCCAGGCCCCCGACTCCGGGAACGCCGAGATCCTCGCCCACTACGGGTCCGATGCCCAGAAGGCGGAGTACCTCCACCCGCTGCTCGACGGCAAGATCGTCTCCTGCTATTCGATGACCGAACCGCAGGCCGGGTCCGATCCGGGGCAGTTCACGTGCCGCGCGTGGCGCGACGGAGACGAGTACGTGATCGAGGGCGAGAAGTGGTTCTCGTCGAACTTCCGCTACGCCGCGCTCGCGATCGTGATGGCGGTGACCGACCCGGATGTCTCGGTGTACCAGGGCACATCGATGTTCCTCGTCCCGACCGACACGCCGGGCATCGAGATCATCCGCAACGTCGGCCTCGGGGGCGAGGCGCCGGGCGAAGGGTCACACGGTTACGTCCGGTACAACCAGGTGCGAGTGCCCGCCGACAACCTCCTCGGCGGCGAAGGGCAGGCGTTCGCGATCGCCCAGACCCGCCTCGGCGGTGGCCGGATCCACCACGCTATGCGCACGGTCGGTGCCTGCCAGCGGGCCTTCGACATGATGTGCGAGCGCGCGCTGTCACGGGTGACCCAGGGCGAGGTGCTCGCGAAGAAGCAGATGGTGCAGGAGAAGATCGCCGATTCCTACATCCAGCTCGAGTCGTTCCGGCTGCTCGTGCTCCATGCCGGCTGGACGATCGACCAGGTCGGCGGGCAGAAGGCGCGTCGTCAGATCGCGATGGTGAAGGTGCTCACACCCCAGGTGCTGCACGACATCGTGTATCGGGCCCTGCACATCCACGGCTCGCTCGGCACGTCGAACGAGATGCCGCTCATGGGCATGTGGGCGATGATGCCGGTCATGGGGATCGCCGACGGCCCGACCGAGGTGCACAAGCTCACCATCGCCCGTCAGGTGCTCAAGGAGTACAAGCCCTCCGAGGGTCTGTTCCCGAGCGCGCACCTTCCTCCGCGTGTCGCGGCGGCACGGGCGAAGTTCGCCGATCTCCTGGAGCACGAGGTGGCACAGCATTGAGCCCAGCGTCCGAATCCAAGTCATCCGAACCCGGGGCATCCGCAGCCAGATCGGCCTGGCAGGACGTCGACGAGGAGGCGCGCACCGAGGGGCTCGTCGACGTCGACGCGCTCGCCCGCTGGATGGACGAACGCGGTCTCCCGGGGAAGGGCGAGCCGCTCGAGGCGATCTTCATCAGCGGCGGCTCGTCGAACGAGATCTTCGAGATCCGGCGCGGTGAGCACCACGTGGCGCTACGTCGTCCCCCGCGCGTCGTGCCCGAGGGGCGCAACAAGACGATGCTGCGCGAGTACCGCGTCCTCGAGGCACTCAACGGCACCGATGTTCCCCACCCCGAAGCCATCGCGGTGTGCGACGACGAGAGGGTGATCGGTGCGTGCTTCTACCTGATGGGCCACGTCGATGGATGGTCTCCGATGGGGATGGGTGACCGCTGGCCCGAGCCCTTCGACGGTGATCTGAAGACGCGCCATGGTCTCGGCATTCAGCTCGTCGACGGCATCGCTCGCCTCGCCCGCGTCGATTGGCGTGGGCGCGGCCTCGAGGGCTTCGGCAAGCCTGACGGGTTCCTCGAGCGCCAGGCCGATCGCTGGATCTCGCAGTACGAGACCCTCAAGGTGCGTGACCTCGAAGGCGTCGACGCCGTCGCCGACTGGTTGCGGGCGAACACGCCGAGTGTCTACGAGCCCGGCATCATCCACGGTGACTACCAGTTCGCGAACGTGATGTACCAGCACGGCGCGCCGGCCCGACTGGCGGCGATCGTCGACTGGGAGATGGCCACCGTCGGCGACCCGTTGCTCGACCTGGGCTGGGTCATCCAGGGGTGGCCCGAAGAGGGTGCCGACATGAGCGGCGCCGGGTACGTGCCGATGGAGGGCATGCCGCAACGGTCGGAGCTGCTCGCGCACTACGCGGACGTGAGCGGTCGCCCGACGACCGAGATCGCCTATTACGAGATCCTCGCCGGTTTCAAGCTGGCGATCGTGCTCGAGGGCCAGTACTCGCGGTTCAAGAGTGGCAAGCTCGACAACCCCAAGATCGAGGCGTTCGGCGACATAGTCCCTGGGCTCATGCTGAACGCGGCGGCCAAGGCGTTGTGTTCTTGATGCGTTCCTGAGGTCGAGAGAGAGCACTCGGGAGCGAATCAGGACCGCATCAGGAGCGGGGGAGGCCGAGGACTCGTTGGGCGATGATGTTCTTGTTCACCTGGGTCGTCCCCCCGGCGATCGTGTACGACCGCATCGCCACGCGGTCCCGGCCCCACGCCCCCGAGTTCGCGTCCGGCCCGAGCACGTCGCCTGCCACCTCACCCACGTGTTGCGACGTCTCGCTCCACACCAGCTTCGCAAGGCTGGCCTCCGGCCCGAGCTCGCGCCCGTGGATCGCCCCTGAGATCGCCCGGTCGGCGAGCATCTTCAGGAGCTCGCCCTCCAGGTACAGCAGCGCGAGCCGCTGGCGCAGTGCGGGCTCGTCGGCGACCATGCGATCTGCGATCCCGGTCCGCGTCGTCTTCGCTTGCTCGAGCAAGTCACTGATCTTCGAGCGCAACCCGAGGTGCAGCGCGGCAACGCCACCGCGCTCGTTGTTGAGCGTCGTCATCGCGACCCGCCAACCCTCGTTCTCTGCGCCCAGCAGCGCACTGGCCGGTACGCGCGCGTCCGTGAAGAAGATCTCGTTGAACTCGCTGTCACCGACAATCGTCGTGAGCGGGCGTACCTCGATTCCCGGCAGCGTCATGTCGACCAACAGGCACGAGATGCCCTTGTGCTTGGGCGCCTCCGTGTCGGTACGCACGAGCAGCTCGCACCAGTTCGCCAGGTGCCCCAGCGTGTTCCATGTCTTCTGGCCGTTCACGAGGTAGTCGTCGCCGTCTCGAACGGCCGACGTCGTCAGCGACGCGAGGTCGGATCCGGCGTCCGGCTCGGAGAACCCCTGGCACCAGATGTCATCACCTCGGCGCATGCGCGGCAGCAGCGTCGTCTTCTGCTCGTCGGTGCCGTAGCTCATGATCGACGGTGCGACGTTTGAGAGCCCAATCAGATTGACGGTGTGCGGCGCGCCCGCGCGGTGCAGCTCTTCGGCGAACACGACCTGCTCCATGACGCTCGCGCCTCGCCCGCCAAGCTCGACGGGCCATGAGATCGCCGCGAACCCGGCGTCGGCGAGGCTCGCGTTCCACTCCTGGTGCTTCGCGAGCTCGAATGAGCCGAGCGTGCACGCGAAGAGCGACGGCAGCGACCGGTACTCGTCGGTCCAGTGCTCGTCGAGCCACGCTCGCAACTCGTCCCGGAGCGCTTCGGCCTCAGGCGGGTAGTTGAAGTCCATCTGCCTCGCTCGCTCTCTGGATCGGGCGCCGGGGCCGCAGGTCGTCCGCTCCCGATCTCCGAACATCAATGGGGCTATGGGATCCCCCAACCGGCCTCGTAGCCGAACACCTCGCGTGCGGCGCGACTGTCGAAGTGGTCGCCGAGGATCTCGATGTCGTCGAGGGTCACGAGCGCGGGGTGCGCCTTGCCGCACGCCCGTGAGAGCTGCAACAGCTCCTCGCGTAGTCGCACGATGTAGTTGGCGCAGCGCACTGCCTTGAGCTCGGGGTCGAGGCCCCGGGCGAGCCAGCGCGAGTGGGTCGTCACGCCGGTCGGGCAGCGGTCCGTGTGACAGCGCTGGGCCTGGATGCACCCGATCGAGAACATGGCTTCGCGTCCGACGTTCACGCCATCACACCCGAGCGCGAACGCGACGAGCGCAGCATCGGGGAGCCCGAGCTTGCCGGCACCCAGGAAGACGGTCCGATCCGTGAGGCCGGCCTCGGCGAAGATCCGGTAGACCCGGCTGAATCCGATCTTGAACGGCAACGAGACGTGGTCCGTGAAGGCGAGGGGGCCGGCGCCGGTGCCCCCCTCACCTCCGTCGATC
>JALHSW010000626.1 GCA_022865365.1 Acidimicrobiia bacterium
GGCGAGACGTCGGGCGAAGCACAGCCGAAGCGCCGCGTCGTGAGTGCGGGTGGTGGCCGTCGCCGCAACGAGGAGACCGTCGAGGTCACCGTCGATGCAACAGCCGAGGAGACGCCCGCGGACGCGGCTCCGCTGGTCAAGGAAGCCGATCCGGAGCTCGAGCGTCTCCTTGCCGAAGAAGAGGAGATTGAGCGCCGTACCCGTGAGCACCACGAGGCGCCCAAGTTCCACGGGGACGAGGACTAGCCATGCTGATGCCGAAGAAGGTTCGGCACCGCAAGGTGCAGCGGGGTCGCATGCGCGGCAACGCCAAGGGCGGCACGCGCGTGACGTTCGGCGACTTCGGGATCCAGGCGCTCGAGCCGGGATGGATCACGAACCGCCAGATCGAAGCCGCTCGAATCGCGATGACCCGCTACATGAAGCGTGGCGGGAAGGTGTGGATCAACATCTTTCCGGACAAGCCGGTCACCCAGAAGCCGGCCGAGACGCGCATGGGTTCGGGTAAGGGGAACCCAGAGCACTGGGTCGCGGTCGTGAAGCCGGGCCGAATCATGTTCGAGCTCTCGGGTGTGGCCGAGCAGACCGCCCGCGAAGCGATGCGGCTTGCCATGCACAAGCTGCCGATCAAGACCCGCTTCGTCATGCGCCAAGAGGAGGCGTGATGTCCGCTGCGAACGAAGCGTTTGAAGTGAGCGCAGCGAACGGAAGTAGCGGAGTGGGAGCAGTGCAATGGTGAAGTCTGCAGAGCTCCGCGAGCTCAACGATGCCGAGCTCGCTCACAAGTTGCGTGAGTCGAAGGAGGAGCTCTTCAACCTGCGATTTCAGCTCGCCACCGGCCAGCTCGAGGATTTCTCGCGGATCAACGACCTGCGCAAGGACGTGGCGCGCTGCAACACCCTGCTGCGGCAGCGCGAGATCGCTCTTGCCGAGGGAGTAGTGCAATGACCCAGACAGATGAGACCCGAGCGAACCCCCGCAAGGTGCGGGAGGGGCTGGTCGTCTCGGCGAAGATGGACAAGACGCTCGTCGTAGCGGTCACCGACCGCGTCCGTCATCGGCGCTACGGAAAGACGCTCCAGCGCACCCGCAAGTTCTACGCCCACGACGAGGCGAACGACGGTCGCGAAGGTGACCGCGTTCGCATCACCGAGACTCGGCCGCTCTCGCGCCTCAAGCGTTGGCGCCTGGTCGAGGTGCTGGAGAGGGCGCGCTAGCCCATGATCCAGCAGGAGAGTCGTCTCAAGGTCGCCGACAACTCGGGCGCTCGCGAGGTCTTGTGCATCAAGGTCCTCGGCGGCACCCGGCGGCGTTACGCGGGCATCGGCGACGTGTTCGTCGCAACGGTGAAGGACGCCGTCCCCGGTGCAGCCGTCAAGAAGGGCGAGGTCGTGAAGTGCGTCGTCGTGCGCACCAAGAAGGAGCGACGCCGCCCCGATGGCAGCTACATCCGCTTCGACGAGAACGCGGCAGTCCTGATCAACGACCAGATGCAGCCTCGTGGTACCCGCATCTTCGGCCCCGTGGGTCGCGAGCTGCGTGACCGCAAGTTCATGCGCATCGTCTCGCTCGCCCCGGAGGTGCTCTGAGATGACCGTACCGAAGCTGAAGCTCAAGAAGGGCGACCGCGTGGTCGTGCTGTCGGGCAAGGACATCGGCAAGGAAGGCGAGATCACGCGAGTGATCCGCGAGCGCGACATGGTGATCGTCGATGGCGTGAACGTCGCGAAGAAGCACCAGCGCGCGACCAGCGCCACGATGCAGGGCGGGATCATCGACAAGGACATGCCGATCCACATCTCGAACCTCGCGCTGCTCTGCGCATCGTGTGGGAAGACTCGGGTCGGCTATCGGTTCGACGCCGACGGTACGAAGTTGCGAGTGTGCAAGAAGTGCGGGAAGGACGTGTGATGGCGGCGACGACACGTGAGAAGCCGCGCCTCAAGGTTCGTTACGACGAGGAGCTCCGCGCCGCCCTGCAGCAGGAGCTCGGGCTCGCGAACGTGATGGAAGTCCCGCGGCTGGAGAAGATCGTCGTCAACTGCGGAGTTGGTCAGGCGACGCAGCAGGCATCACTCCTCGACGGCGCAGTCACCGACCTCTCGATCATCACTGGGCAGAAGCCGCTCGTCACGAAGGCGAAGCAGTCGATCGCAGGCTTCAAGCTCCGTGAGGGCAACGCCATTGGTGCGAAGGCGACCGTGCGCAGCGACCGGATGTGGGAGTTCTACGACCGGCTCGTGAGCCTGGCGATCCCCCGCATCCGCGACTTCCGGGGCATGAAC
>JALHSW010000627.1 GCA_022865365.1 Acidimicrobiia bacterium
ACGGCTCGTTCTCACCCGAGCTCGCCGACATCGCCCGCAAGTTCATCGACGAGCGTTGGATCGACGCTCCGATGCGGCCGGGCAAGCGCCCCGGTGCGTTCTGTGCGTACACGGTGCCGTCGCACCACCCGTACGTGCTCCTCAACTGGACCGCCCGCCGCCGCGACGTGCTCACCCTCGCGCACGAGCTCGGTCACGGTCTCCATGCGTACCTGGCTCGCGGCCAGGGGGTGTTCCACCAGACCACACCGCTCACCCTTGCCGAGACGGCTTCAGTGTTCGGTGAGACGGTGACCTTCGGTCGGCTCCTCGCGGAGACCGAGGACCCGGCCGACCGGCTCGCGCTGCTGGCCGAGAGCCTCGAGGGTCAGATCGCGACGGTGTTCCGTCAGATCGCCATGAACCGCTTCGAGGACGCCGTGCACACCGACCGTCGCGAGCGCGGCGAGCTGTCGGTGCATCGCTTCGGAGAGCTGTGGGCCGACACGCAGGTCGAGATGCTCGGCGACTCCGTCGAGCTCACGCCCGGGTATCGCACCTGGTGGTCGTACATCCCCCACTTCATCGCGACGCCCGGGTACGTCTACGCGTACGCGTACGGGCAGCTCCTCGCGCTTTCGGTGTACCGCGAGTACGAGGAGCGCGGGGCCGAGTTCGTCCCGTCATACCTCGAGCTGCTCTCGCGTGGAGGCTCGGCCTCGCCCGAGGAGCTGGGACGGGTGGTCGGTGTCGACCTCGCCGACCCCGGGTTCTGGGTCGGTGGGCTCGAGATCGTCGATCAGCAGCTCGCCGCAGCCGAGCAGGCCGCGAAGGACGCCGGCCGTCTGTAGCGCCCGCAGGTGCCAGACGCCCACCTCGGACGCCCACCTCAGATGCCGGCGAGCTCCTCTTCGAGCTGGTCGAGGCCGAGGGGACCGAGCTCGAGCGCGGCGGTGTGGAACGCCTCCAGGTCGAACGCCGCGCCGGCTCGCGTGCGGGCGCCATCGCGCGCACGGAGCCACACTCGCTCACCGACCTTGTAGCTGATCGCCTGGCCCGGCCAGCCGAGGTACCGGTCCACTTCACTCTTCATGAAGTCCTCGGGGTAGTAGCTGCGTTCGAGCACGAATGGCAGCGCGAGCTCGGGCGTCCACACCTCACCCGGGTGGTAGCGCTCTCCGGCCGGGATCGACAGCCCGAGGTGCAGACCGATGTCGACGACGACGCGCATCGCACGCATCGCCTGCGCACGCAGCATGCCGAGCTCGAACGCAGCATCATCGAGGTACCCCAGCTCGCCCATCAGGCGCTCGGCATAGAGGGCCCAGCCCTCGCCGTACCCGGAGTTCCACCCGATCGTGCGCTGGAAGCGGTCGAGGCGATCGCGGAGGTAGCGAGTGGTGGCGATCTGCAGGTGATGGCCGGGAACGGCCTCGTGGTAACAGGTCGTCACCTCGCCCCAGAGCGGGAACTGCGTACGACCGAGGGTCGGGTACCACGTTCGTCCGGGGCGACTGAAGTCCTCGGACGGTGCCGTGTAGTACATCGCCGCGGCGCCGCCCGGCGGCGAGATCATCGCTTCGCAATGGCGGATGGTGTCGGGGATGTCGAAGTGCGTGCCGTCGAGCTCGTCGAAGGTGCGGTCGATCAGATCCTGCAGCCAACCTCGAAGCGCGTCTTCGCCTTCCACCATGCGTGTTGGATCATGCTCGAGGTGCTCGATCACCGCCGGCAACGGTTGCCCGGGCAGGATCCGCTCGGCGACGCCGAGCATCGCGTGTTCGATGCGGTACAGCTCTTCCCAACCCCATGCGTAGGTCTCGTCGAGGTCGAGCACGGTCCCGGTGAACGCGCGAGCGAAGCGCCGGTAGCGCTCGTCACCAACCGCGTCGGGCACCGTGGTGACCGGCAAGTACTCGTTGACGAGGAAACGCCCGAGGGACGCGTACGCCGCGGTCGCGCGTGTCCCCACCTCCTCGAGTCGCGAGCGCAGCGCAGTGGTGGCGACGCCGGCGGCGTCGAGCTCGTCGACCAGGGTGGCGAAGAACGGCGTGGAGTCGGCGGCGATCCCCGCGAACGTGTCGGCCTGGAGCGCACACGCCTGGGCCTGGCGGGCTGCTGCGAAGAGGCCTTCGTCCATTCCCTGCTGCAGGTACTCGGTGAACCCGGCGATCGCCTGGGGCACCAGTGCGACTCGGGCGACGATGGTCTCCCAGTCGTGCTCGGTGACCCGGGGCATGAGGTCGAAGCAGAGCCGGATCTCCGAGACTGGGCTCCCGATCA
>JALHSW010000070.1 GCA_022865365.1 Acidimicrobiia bacterium
TCGACGAGACGAGCTTCTCGAAGATGGAGCTGCGGGGCCGCGGCGCCGCCGGGTTCCTCGACCGGGTCTGCGCGAACGAGATGGACCAGCCCGTCGGTTCGGTGATCTACACCCAGCTCTGCAACGAGCGGGGCGGTATCGAGTGCGACCTGACCGCGACTCGGGTCGCTCCCGATCGGTACTTCGTCGTGACCGGCACCGCGTTCGGCAACCACGATCTCGGCTGGGTCCGCAAGCAGCAGGAACTCCTGCCCGAAGGCGACGCAGTGACCGCGCACGACGTCACTGCCGCCTACGCGTGCTTTGGCGTGTGGGGTCCACGCGCTCGCGACATCCTGGCACCGCTGACCACCGCCGATCTCGGCAACGACGCGTTCCCCTATCTCAGCGCACAGGCGATCACGGTCGGCGCCGTACCCTGCCTTGCGCTGCGGGTCACCTACGTCGGCGAGCTGGGGTGGGAGCTGTACTGCCCGACGGAGTACGGCGGCGCGCTCTGGGACACCCTCTGGGAGGCCGGCACGCCGAACGGCATGCTCGCGGGCGGGTACCGAGCAATCGACGCACTGCGCGTCGAGAAGGGCTACCGGGTCTGGTCGTCCGACATCACCCCCGAAGACAACCCGTACGAGGCCGGCCTCGGGTTCGCGGTGAAGCTCGCCAAGGCGACGCCGTTCGTCGGAAGGGACGCGCTGCGCGCCGTGAAGGAGGCTGGCCCTGCGCGTCGTCTGCGCTGCCTCACCGTCGACGACCCCGGCGCCGTCACCCTCGGCTCGGAGCCCGTCCGGATCGCCGGTGAGGTCACGGGCCGGGTCACGAGCGGGGGCTACGGGTTCCGCGTCGACGCGTCGATCGCGTACGCCTACCTCCCCGCGACGTCGGCTGCGTTCGACACGCGGGTCGAGGTCGAGGTCTTCGGCGAGTGGATCGGGGCGACGGTCATCCGTGACTCCCCGTGGGACCCGACCGGGGAGCGCATCCGCTGGTGACGGCCGCTTCGCTACCTTCCGTCACCAGAGGTGACCACGGTCACCGGGCATGGCGCGCGGTCGGCGACCTCGCGCGCGACCGAGCGACGGTGCAGCCATCGCCCGACGCGCGATCGCCGGGTGTGCCCCACGACCACGAGCTCCGCACCGACCGCCCGAGCGAGCAGCGCCGCCACGGGCTCGCCCTCCACGAGGTTGGCGTCGATCGGGACGTCGAGGTTCGTCTCGGCCCTCGCCCGGCGAACCGACCGACCGACAACCGACGCCGCATCTTGCTCCGCGAGCGACCGGGGCAGGTTGAACGTGGCGCGACGGCAGGGCTCGGGGAAGGTCCAGGCGTGCACGACCTCGACCACTACACCGTCGCGGGTCCGCGCCTCGTCGATCGCCCAGCGCAGCGCGTGTTGGGATTCCTCCGAGCCGTCGACGCCGACGACGATGCGAACCACGGTCACGCTCCAGGTGGCAGGGCCCCTGCACGACCATTCTGCCTGCGCACGACCACCCTCCGCTCATCACGGGGGCAGTCGTGACGGCGGTCCTCGCGATCGACCAGGGAACCTCGGGCACGAAGGCTCTCGTCGTGGCGGCCGACGGGGGCGTCCTCGCCCAACACCAAGTCGAGGTCCACCCCATGGCCCTCGGCGACGGCGCGGTCGAGCAGGACCCCGAGGAGCTGTGGCAGTCGGTCCTCAGCGCGGGCTCGGCTGCGCTTGCCGAAGGCGGAACGGCGGTCGACGCCGTCGCGCTGGCCAACCAGGGGGAGACCGTCCTCGCGTGGGACCGGGCCTCGGGGACACCACTCGCGCCGGCATTGGTGTGGCAGGACCGTCGGGCTGCTGCCGTGTGCGAGCGCCTCGCGGCCGACGGCTGGGACGAGCGCCTCGCGGCGCTCACCGGCCTCGAGCTCGACCCCTACTTCGTCGCACCCAAGATCACCTGGCTGCGCGAGCACGTCACCCGTGACGGGGTGGCGACCACCACCGACACCTGGCTGCTTCACCGGCTGTGCGGTGCGTTCGTGACCGACGCGGCAACCGCGTCGCGCTCGCTCGTGCTCGATCTCGATGCCGTCGCGTGGTCCGACGACGCGTGCGAGGCGTTCGGGATCGATGCGAGGACGCTTCCGGATGTCGTCACGTGCGCCGAGCCGGTCGGCGAGACGACCGTGTTCTCGGACGCGTTCCCCGGCGCATCGGCGCGTGGCGCGCTCCCTGTCGTCGGCCTCGCGGTCGACCAGCAGGCGGCGCTCTTCGCCGAGCGCTGCTTCGAGCCGGGCGAGGCGAAGTGCACGTATGGAACGGGGGCTTTCCTCCTCGCAACCATCGGCTCGACCGCGCGCCGATCGACCAGCGGCCTCGTGACGTGCGTCGCCTGGCAGCTACCAGGCACGGGGCCCGGCGGCGTGCAGTCGCCGGACACGACGTACTGCCTCGACGGCCAGGTGTACACCGTGGGCGCCGCCGTGAGTTGGCTCGCCGAGATCGGCGTGATCGAGCACGCATCGGATCTCGACCGCCTCGGCAGCACCGTGTCGGATAGCGGCGGCGCGACGTTCGTCCCCGGTCTCGCCGGCCTGGCGGCGCCGTTCTGGAAGCCGAACGCGCACGGAGCGTTCACCGGGCTCTCCCTGGCGACCGGCCGCGCCGAGCTCGTCCGGGCCCTGATCGAGGGCATCGCCGCGCAGTGCGCATGGCTTGCCCGGGGCGCGGGTGATGATCTCGGGGCACCGCTCACACGACTGCGCGTGGACGGCGGGCTGACGCAGTCACGCGTGCTCATGCAGGTCCAGGCCGACCTGCTCCAGGCTCCCGTCGAGGTCTACGCGTCGCCCCACGCGACCGCGCTCGGCGTGGCGGCGTTCGCGCGCCTCGGAGCAGGCGCTACCACGACCGCAGCCGAGGCAGTCGGTTCCTGGACGCCGTCGGCGATCTACGAGCCGACGATCTCGCGCGACCAGGCGGAGGAGCGACTCCAGACGTGGCGGACCGCGGCCGAGGCCACCCAGAGCCTGTGACGCAGCCGCGGGTCGATGTCGCGATCATCGGCGGTGGCGTCGTCGGGGCCGCGGTCGCGCGACGCCTCGCCCGCACGCGTCTCTCGGTGACCTTGCTCGAAGCCGGCCCCGACGTCGGCGCGGGAACCAGCAAGGCCAACACCGCGATCCTCCACACCGGCTTCGACACGAAGCCCGGCACGATCGAGGCGACGCTGGTGCCGCGCGGGTACGAGCTCCTCAGCTCGTACGCACCAGCCGTGGGGATCGCCGTCGAACCTACCGGTGCACTGCTCGTGGCGTGGAACGAGGAGCAACTCGCCGCGCTTCCCCGCATCGCCGAGAATGCTGCCGTCGTCGGGTACGAGCGTTGCTCATCGCTCGAGGCGGCCGAGTGCTATCGGCGTGAACCACACCTCGGCCTCGGAGCCCTCGGCGGGTTGATGGTCCCCGACGAGCACATCGTGTGCCCGTGGACCCCGCCGTTGGCGTTCGCGACCGAGGCGCTCGCCAACGGCGCCGCGATCGAGCGGTCCCGACCGGTGCTCGGCGCCGCGAGGATCGGGGACGACTGGCAGCTCGACACGCCGGCCGGACCCCTGCGCACGGGCTGGGTGGTGAACGCGGCCGGTCTGCGGGGCGACGCCGTCGAGGCGATGCTGGGCCATGCGGGCGCGTTCAGGGTCACCCCCCGCCGGGGTGAGCTCGTCGTGTTCGACAAGCTGGCCCGTCCACTCGTGCGCCACATCCTCCTTCCTGTACCGACCGGACGCACCAAGGGGGTGCTGGTCGCCCCGACCGTGTTCGGGAACGTGCTGCTCGGTCCGACCGCCGAGGACGTGCAGGACCCGGCCGACACTTCGTCGACCGCGGCCGGGATCGCGGGGCTCCTCGAGCACGGACGCCGGATCCTCCCGCAGCTGCTCGACGAGGAGGTCACCGCGGTCTACGCCGGGCTCCGTGCCGCCACCGAGGAGTCCGACTACCGGCTGGCCTCGCGCCCCGAGGAGCGCACCGTGTGCCTCGGCGGGATCCGTTCCACCGGCCTCACTGCGTCGATGGCGCTGGGCGAGTGGACCGCCGAGCGACTCGCCGAAGCCGGCATCGATGTCGCCGAGCGCGCGGACGCCGTCGGCGTGGTGATGCCGAGCCTCGGCGAAGCGGCGGTGCGCCCGTACCAGGACGCCGGGCGCATCGCCGCCGACGCGGCGTACGGACAGATCGTGTGCCACTGCGAGCGCGTCAGCTCCGGCGAGATCCGCGACGCGTACGACAGCCCACTGCCGCCCGTCGACCTCGACGGGCTTCGGCGGCGCACCCGCGTCCTCATGGGCCGATGCCAGGGCTTCTACTGCAGTGCCGAGGTCACCGCTCGCGCCGGCAACCCGGCGGCGGCAGGAGCCGGACCGTGAACGCCGCCCAGGTCGACGTCGCGGTCGTGGGGGGCGGACCGGCCGGCCTCGCGGCGGCGGTCGCGCTCCGAAGCACTGGAGCGTCCGTCACCGTGCTCGAGCGCGAGCAGGTACTCGGGGGCATCGCCCGACACGCCGACCACACGGGGTACGGGCTAAGGGAGTTCCATCGCCTGCTGCGCGGTCCGGCCTACGCGCGACGCTGGGCCGAGCGGGCCGAACACGCGGGCGTGGTCGCGGAGACCGGCACCACGGTCACCGGGTGGTCGAACGACGACGCCACGACCTGCACCCTGACGCTCACATCTCCGCAGGGAATCCGGGAGCTGCGCGCTCGCGCCGTCGTGCTCGCGACCGGCACGCGGGAGCGTTCTCGCAGTGCGCGTCTCGTGCCGGGAAGCCGACCGCTCGGCGTGCTCACCACCGGCGCGATGCAACAGCTCGTTGCGCTCGGCGAGCGAGCACCCGCCATGTCCGCCGTCGGGAGCCGCGCCGTCATCGTCGGGGCCGAGCACGTCAGCTTCTCGGCCGTGCTCACGCTGGCGCACGCCGGGTGCACGACCGTCGCGATGGTGACGCCCGAACCCCGTCATCAGTCCTACGGCGCCCTGAAGGCGATGACCGCGTCGCGTCATCGTGTACCGGTGCTGACGCGCACTGCGGTCACCGAGATCCGCGGCCGACCGCGCGTCGAGTCGGTCGAGGTCTGCGACCTCGCGACCGGAGCCACGCGGCTGCTGGACTGCGACACCGTGGTGTTCACCGGCGACTGGGTCCCCGATCACGAGCTCGCGCGTCGGGGCGGGCTGGCGATCGACCGCGCCACGCGTGCACCCCGCGTCGACACCGGGTTGCGGACCGACGCGCCGGGGGTCTTCGCCGCCGGGAACCTCCTCCATGGGGCCGAGACCGCCTCGGTGTGCGCCGCAAGCGGCGCGTGGACTGCGAAGGCCGTCACCCAGTGGCTGGCTGCCGAGGACCCGAGCACGTGGCCGACAGCGCGAGGCGTCCGCATCGAGTGTGCGCCGCCGCTGCGCTGGGTATCGCCCAACCTGCTCGTGCCCGGTCAGCGCGCGGTCCCCCACGGGCACCTCCTCGCGCGCAGCAGCGCGTTCGCCCGCCGCCCCGGGATCGTGGTCTCACAGGGCGACCGAGAGCTCTGGAGCGGGCGTCTGCGGCGCACCGTCCCCACGATGCCCGTCCACCTGCCCGCAGGATGGCTGGATCGGGTGGAGCCCGGGGACCCCGTTCGCATCGCCCTGATGCCCAGGGTGACAGGATGAGCTGAATCAAGGGGGGAACGATGACTAGAACAGCCGGACTGATCGACGCCGCGAGGGTCGAGCGCCTCGTTGCCGACGACGAGATCGACACGATACTGGTCTGCTTCCCGGATCTGCAGGGTCGACTCATGGGCAAGCGGGTGACCGGCCACTTCTTCGCCGACCACGTGCTCGCCGACGGGGTGGAGGCGTGCAACTACCTGCTGGCCCTCGACGTCGACATGACACCGCTGCCCGGATACGAGTTCGCCAACTGGGAGAAGGGCTACGGCGACTTCGTGTGCAAGCCCGACCTCGCGACGATGCGAGTGGTGCCCTGGCTCGAGAAGACGGCCCTCGTGCTCTGCGACCTGCTCGACGAGCACACCGGTGAGCCCGTCGAGGTCGCGCCCCGTCAGATCCTGAAGCGCCAGCTCGAACGCGCCGCCGCGGCCGGGTATCTCGTGAACTGTGGCTCCGAGCTCGAGTTCTACCTGTTCCGCGACACCTACGAAGAGGCCCAGGTCAAGGACTTCGCGAACCTCGAGAACCACTCGGCGTACATCGAGGACTACCACATCCTTCAGACGACACGCGACGAGTACATCATCCGGGCGATTCGCAACGGCATCGACGGCGCGGGCATCCCGGTCGAGTTCTCCAAGGGTGAGGCCGGACGCGGCCAGCACGAGATCAACCTCCGCTACGCCGACGCGCTGACCATGGCCGACAATCACACGATCTACAAGAACGGCGCCAAGGAGATCGCCGGTCTCAACGGTCGCTCGCTCACGTTCATGGCCAAGTACGACATGGCCGAGTGCGGCTCGTCGTGTCACATCCACTCGAGCGTGTGGACCGCAGACGGCAAGACGCCCCTGATGTACGACGCCGACGGGCCCGAGCACATGAGCCCGGTGTTCCGGGGTTGGCTCGGCGGTCAGCTCGCGCACGCGCGTGAGCTCTCGTGGCTGTACGCGCCGACGGTGAACTCGTACAAGCGCTACCAACCCGAGTCGTGGGCCCCCACTGCGATCGCCTGGGGATCCGACAACCGCACGTGCGGGTTCCGCGTCGTCGGCCATGAAGGCCCGAGCTTCCGGGTCGAGAACCGTGTACCGGGCGCCGACTGCAACCCGTACCTCGCGTTCGCGGCCACGATCGCCGCCGGGCTGTACGGCATCGAGCACGGCGAGGAGCCGAGCGCGCGCTTCGACGGCAACGCCTACGAGGCGAAGGACGTCGGCCGGGTCCCGTGGAACATCGTCGACGCGATCAACGAGCTCGAGGGCAGCGAGATGGCCGCGACCGCATTCGGCCCGGCAGTGCACGCGCACCTCGTCAACACCGCGAAGCAGGAGTGGATGGCCTTCAGTCAGGTCGTCACCGACTGGGAGCGACGCCGCTGCTTCGAGCAGTTCTGAGCCGATGGCGGCGTCCCACCGGCCTCTGATCGTGGTGCCCGCGTACCCGCGCCTCGAGCAGGGCCGGGTGAAGGGCTGGCACACCGACGCCTTCGGTGTCCCGATTCGCTACGTTGAGTCGCTGCGGCGCGCCGGGGGCATCGAGAACATCGTGATGACCGAGGCGCTCAGCGACGACGACATCAACACGGTGCTCGACCGGGCCGACGGGCTCCTGCTCCTCGGTGGAGGTGACTTGCACCCGTCGACCTACGGCCAGGAAGCCCACACCAGGATGTACGGCGTCAGCGACGACCGCGACGAGTGCGAGCTCGCCTTCGCCCGCACCGCCGTCGCTCGTGGCCTGCCTGTCCTCGGCATCTGTCGGGGTCACCAGGTGCTGAACGTCGCGCTCGGGGGAACGCTCGACCAGCACATCACCGACCGCGACGGCATCAGCGAGCATGGCCGCCCCGGGGTCGCCGACGGCGAGCTGCTCCACGAGATCGACATCGAAAGCGGCTCGCGGCTCGCCGACGCGATGCAGGTCTCGCGCGCGACCTGCGCGTGCCACCACCACCAGGCCGTCGAGGATCCCGGCGCACCCTTGCGCGTCGTCGCCCGTGCGCCCGACGGCGTCGTCGAGGCAACCGAGCTCGCCGATGCCGACGGACCGTGGACGGTGAGCGTCCAGTGGCACCCCGAGGACACCGCAGCCGACGACCCCGCCCAACAGCACCTCTTCGACACCTTCGTCGCCGAGTGCACATCGTTCTTGCGTCAGCAATAGGCGAAATACGCCTACAACTGACGCAAGAAGGTGGCGAAGCGGTCACGCGTCGTGTGCCGGGGGTTCACGGCTCTCGATGGGCACGCCCGCCGACGACCGCCTGCGACAGGAATCTGAACGCACCTCCGGTGTGTTCAGTCGCGCGCACGCGCGTTTGGCAGGTCTTAGCATCAACCAGGTCCGGAACCGTCTGGCCGACGGGCGATGGCTTGTCGTTCATCGCGGCGTCTTTCGTGTCGCCGGCGCGCCGCTCTCGTGGCA
>JALHSW010000071.1 GCA_022865365.1 Acidimicrobiia bacterium
GCGAGCGGCGCACGATCCCGCCGCCACGTCGATGAGCGTTGCGAGCGCTCCGCCGTGGAGGTTCCCCGACCCGTTGAACGCCTCGGGTCGCACCGGCATTTCGACGACGACCTCATCGGCCTCCATCTCGACGAACCGGAAGTCGAGCAGCTTGTGCAGTGGCACCTGGAGGAACGCGTTGCGGAGGTAGTCGAGATACTCGGGCGCGATGTTGCCGTCGGCTTCGTCTCGATCCATCGCGCCGACCCTACTGAACGGTCACTCGCTGGACGGTCGTCTCACTGGATGGTCGTCTCACTGGACGGTCGTCGTCGCCTCGTCCCCGAGCGTGACGACCCCGAGCGCACCGTCCTCGACGGCGAGCTCGGTGATCGAGGTGTGTCCCGGCGAGAACGTGATCAGACGGTCGTCACCGGCGGCCGCGCCCACGGCGGTGTTGATCGCCACGTAGTGGGTCACGACCACGGTCGGGACCTCGATCGCGCGCAGCGCGTCGAGCAGCGCCGCCCGCCAGCGGTGCAGCTCCGGGCCCGCGTCGGACCAGCGACCGTCGAGCACCTCGCGCAGCCAGGCCCCGCGCGCCGCGAGGTGCTCGACGGGTGACGGGATCTCCCCCACGGCCTCCTCGACGCGAGGCGTGAGGCCCCAATGCTCCGCCAGCGGCACGGCGGTCTCGCGCGTGCGGCGTAGCGGGGACGTGACGATCGGCAACCGCCCGCTCGGTGCGAGCGTGTCGACCAGGGCACGGGCCTGCCCGTTGCCCAGTCCGTCGAGGCCGGCGTCGACATCGCGATCCCAATTCGCGCTCGGGTGTGCGTGACGTACGAGGAGTAGCCGGGTCATCGGCCCAGCACCGTACTCATCCACTCACATTGAAGGAGCCCAAGTGCGTCACACCGAAGGAACCCCCATGCGACGACCCCTGATCCTCTCGACTGCGCTGGCGACCGCCCTCGCGGCCGAGCTCGCCGTCGGCGCCCTGCTGGTCGCGCCGACCGCACTCGCCGACGAGATTCCGGCGTCGGGCGAGGACCCGACGGCGCCCAACGGCGAACCACCGACCCGAACCGGTCGGACGGACGATGCGCCGCCGGCACCGGCTGCACCCGTCGACGTGCCTGAAGCGCCGACGCCGGCCGTTCGCAGCGGCCGCGTCGGCGACGTCCCGGCACCGGACGGGGCGCCGGTCGTCGACGACGCCCCTGCTGAGGGGCCCGGCGCGCCATCTGCCGATGACGCTCCGGCCACCCATGGCGAACCGGCCACCCATGGGGAACCGGCCGCGAGTGGGCAGCCCGGCGGGCCGACCCGAGTGCCCGGGGGCCCGTCGAACCCGGCACCCGACGCAACGAGCCCTGCGCCCAACCCCACTCCCGTCCCGCCGGTTCCCGCCGTGCCCCTCGCGCACACCGTGGTGCCGGGCGACAACCTCTGGGAGATCGCGGCCGAGCACCTCGCCACCGCCTCGGGGCGTCCACGCGCCGAGCTGGGTGCACTCGAGATCGCGCCGTACTGGACGCGGGTGTGCATGGAGAACCGCCCGCACCTGGTCTCCGGTGACGTGGGCCTGATCTATGCCGACGAGGTGATCGAGCTCCCCGCCCTCTGAGGTAGGGCTGCCGCGAGCCTCACGGATCGCGGGGCAGGCCGAGCACGCGCTCACCGATGATGTTGCGCTGGATCTCGCTCGTGCCGCCCGCGATCGTGAGGTTGCGGTTGAACAGGAAGCCGCGGCTCCAGGTGAGCCCATCACCATCCGCGACCGCGCCGTCCGAGCCCACCAGCCCGAGCCCGACCTCCTGCACGTGCTGGTCGTGCACCACGCCGAGCA
>JALHSW010000628.1 GCA_022865365.1 Acidimicrobiia bacterium
TCATCACCTCGTCGGCGTACCGCCCGCTCCGCAACAGGTCGGCCATGATCTTCATCGGGCCGTCGACGTGGTGGAAGAACTCGAGATAGCCCGGGCACAGGTAGTTGAGGCCGGGTTCGCCGTCTGGCGTGAGGGTGAAGCGGTTCTTCGGGCACTCGCCGTGGCACGCGAAGCGAACATCGCAGTCGCGGCAGTACTGGGGCAGCGTGTCTCGCTTCGCAGTCCCGAACGAGCGCTGCCGGGGCGACGCGAGCAGCTCGACCATGTGCGTCTGGGTGATGTTACCCAGCAGGTAGTCGGGCTCGACGAAGTGGTCGCAGGAGTACAGGTCGCCGTTGTGCTCGAGTGCGACGGCGTCGCCGCACGTCTCGGAGAAGATGCAGACGTTCCCGGGCGCACCGACCCACGACGCCAGCGCGGCGTCGAACATCTGCACGAAGACGATCCCGACGTCGTGTCGCAACCACTCGTCGAAGTTCGTCGTGAGGAACCGACCCCAGGCTTCGGGCTCCACGGATCGGTCGGTGACGGTGTCGCCCTCCTGGAACCCGCTCTCGTTGTCACGTTCGACGATCGCGATCAGCTGCACGTGGCGGGCTTCGAGCTCGTCGCGAAAGAACCGGTAGATCTCGAGCGGGTGGTCCTGGTTCGCGGCGTGCACCGTGCACAGCACGTTGAAGTCGACGTCGTGCCGCTTGAGGAGATCCAGGCCGGCGATCACCTTGTCGAAGGTCGGGTTGCCCCGCTTGTCGACCCGGTACGCGTCGTGCATCTCGCGGGGACCGTCAATGCTGATCCCGACGAGGAACCGGTGCTCGGCGAGCAGGTCGCACCACTCGTCTGTGAGCAGGGTTCCGTTCGTCTGGATCGTATGCTGGACGCTCTGGCCCGGCCGGTGGTACTGCTCGACGAGCGCGACGGCACGGCGGAAGAAGTCGACCCCCATCAGCGTGGGCTCACCGCCTTGCCAGGCGATCGTGACCTCGGGTCCGGTCTGGGACTCGAGGAGCTGGCGGACGTACGTCTCGAGCAGGTCGTCGGACATCCGGAAGCGGTCGCCCGGGTAGAGGGCTTCCTTCGACAGGAAGAAGCAGTACTCGCAGTCGAGGTTGCATATCGGTCCGGTCGGCTTCGCCAGCACGTGGAAGTACCCGGGCGCCGTCGGCGGTCGGACCACAGGGAGGCTCGGGCCCCCCGCTGCCCTGGCGCCGGCCGCACCCATCGTCACGGGGATCTCGGTCACGCTGCCTCCGGCTGGTGGATTGGTGGGCCGATAGCGTGACACGCCGATGAGTGCCGCCAAGAAGAAGACCCCCACCAAGAAGGCGACACCTCCCCCGCCGGACGACACGGAGACCATCGACGCGACCGTCGTCGACGTCGGTACGGCAGCCGTAGGCGCCACGCCCGAGGAGTCAGAACCGTCGCGAATCGCGCGCGCCAAGGCGTTGACCGAAAAGCTCAAGGCCCGCGGACTCGACGAGTACGACCACCTCCAGGAGCGGCGCGAGACCAGCAGGACGATCGACTCCGTCTTCACGGCCGCCGAGTACGACGAGGAAGTCGGGGGCGGGATCCTCGCCGCGGCGGTGGCCTTCCGGCTCTTCCTCTTCATGGTGCCGTTCGTATTCGTGCTCGTCGTCGTCTTCGGGATCGGGGCCGATGCCGCGGGCGAGAGCAGCCGCAGCCTGGCCTCGTCGGCGGGGGCGATGGGACTGCTCGCCAAGAGCTTCGCGAGCGTGACCGGCGGATCTCTATGGGGACGCCTCGTCGCCTTCGTCGTCGGTTCGTTCGCGCTGTTCCTCACGACCCGGTCCGCACTGAAGGTGTTGCGAGTGACGAGCGGGCTCATCTGGGACGTGCCGATCCCGAAGCTCGAACGCCCGGCCCGGGCAACGGGCATCTTCATCGCGGTCATCATCGGCGCGCTCGGGTTGATCCAGATCATCGGCGTCCTCGACGGGATCTCACTCATCGCGGGCCTCATCGCGACCGCGTTGTTCATCCTCGTCCCGGCCGGGCTCTGGCTCCTCTTCTCGCTCCGGGCCTTCCCGCACCCCGAGGAAGCGGGGTGGAAGGCGATGGTCCCGGGGGCACTCCTCGTCGGCGTCGGCCTCCAGCTCCTCCACATCTTCACGGTCCTCTGGATCGCGCGCCAGGTGGACTCGAAGTCGGACACGTACGGGGCGATCGGCATCGCGCTCGCGCTCCTGTTCTGGGCGTACCTCACGGGCCGCATCTTCATGGCGGGCATGGTGCTCAATGCCGCGCACTGGTACCGCAGCCATGACCGCCCGGACTCGGAACTGCAGCCGGACGAGATCCTCGATGCCTGAGCTCGATGGCACGGTCGCGATCGTCACGGGCGCGTCGCGTGGCATTGGCAAGGGGCTCGCGCTCGGCCTCGCGGCCGCCGGTGCGTCGGTCACGTGCGCGGCCCGTACCCTCCTCGACGGTGAGCACGAGCTGCCGGGCACGGTTACCGCGACCGTCGACGAGATCCGCGTCGCGGGCGGCGAAGCACTTGCCGTTCGCTGCGACATCGGAAACGCCGACGACATCACCTCGATGGTCTCGGCGACGACCGACGCCTACGGGCGCATCGACGTGCTCGTGAACAACGCTATGACACCGACACGCGGCCTGTTCGCCGAGAGCACCATCGACGACTGGGAGCAGTCGATGCGGATCAACGTCCGGAGCCTGTTCCTGACCGCGCAGGAAGTCGTCCCGATCATGGAAGCCGGCGGTGGCGGCAGCATCATCAACATCTCCTCGGGCGCGGCCGACCCGGAGATCACCGGCATGCCGCCCGGCTACCTCATCTACTGCGTGGCCAAGGCCGCGCTGGAGCGCTTCAGCACCGCGCTGGCACTCGAGGTTGCCGATCGCGGCATCGCGGTGAACGCGCTGCGCCCCGGCGCCGTGAGGACGGAGATGTCGACCCACGAGCTCGGCGAGGATTTCGACTGGACCGGTTGGGAGACCCCAGCCGCGGTGGTGCCGGCAGTGAGCTACCTCGCCGTGCAACGCGGCGACGGGTTCACCGGCCGCATCGTCGACTCCACGCAGTATGGGACGGTGTGGCCGTAGTCGATCCGGGCGGCTGGATCAGCGCTTCTGGAATCGGGGCGCTCGCTTCTCGGCGAACGCCTTCGGGCCTTCCTTCGCGTCCTGCGAGTTGAAGACCGCCTGGCCGTAGTCGTGCTCGTGGGCGAACGCCTCGGCTTCGGTCATCCCGATGGTCTCGTGGAACGTCCGCGTGATGGCCTCGACCGCGAGCGGTCCGTTGGCCGCGATCACTTCGGCGATCTCCCTCGCCTTCGTGATGGCCCGCCCGTCGGGGACGACGTGACCGATCAAGCCGATCTCCTTGGCCTCGGTCGCACTCACGTGCTTACCCGTCAGCAGGATGTCGGCTGCGACCGAGTAGGGGATCTGACGGGCCAGGCGCACCGCCGAGCCACCCA
>JALHSW010000072.1 GCA_022865365.1 Acidimicrobiia bacterium
AGAGGGCCAGGGTTCAGAGGGCCAGGGTTCAGAGGGCCAGGGTTCAGAGGGCCAGGGTTCAGAGGGCCAGGGTTCAGAGGGGAGGTCGGCCCGTGCGGTGTGAAGAGGTGGCGCTCCTGCTGCCCGAGATGCTCGACGGTGACGCACCGGCTTCCCTTCCGGTGCAGCGCCACGTCGAGTCGTGCCTGCGCTGTCAGGCCGAGGTCGCCCGCTATCGCCGGATGCTCCGAGGGCTGCAGCTTCTTCGCACCCAGTACCTGGAGCCGGCTCCGGGCGTTCTCGGTCAGACGCTCGCGGCCATCGGGGCCGCCTCGGAGCAGCGGGCCATTCGCTCGGTGCTCTCCGGCAGGCGCCTCGCGTACGCCGGAGCGATCGGTGGTGCGGTCGCCGCCGCTGGTGCCACCACGGCCGCGGTGCTCGTGACCCGGGCCCGCCGCCGCGCGACCCTCGCTCACTGATCGACCGCTGACCCCCTCACACCGACCGGGGCTCGTCCCCGATCCTCACCGGGAGTCTGTCCGGGCACCGCTGCTATCCTCGACTCCCTCGGCTCCCGGTGCCGGAGGGCAGTAGCTCAATTGGTAGAGCACCGGTCTCCAAAACCGGTGGTTGGGGGTTCGAGTCCCTCCTGCCCTGCTCTGAGACGCGCGAACGACGGTGAACTTCACTCCATGACCCAACCGATGAACCGCCAGACCAAGCGTCTGATGCAGCGCCAAGGCTCCGACAAGCCTGGCGAGAAGCGGGCGCGCCCCCAGCCGGGCGCCGACGTCAAGCGCGAGAAGACCGGCCCCCGTCAGTTCTTGAGCGAGGTCAGGTCCGAGCTCAAGAAGGTCGCCTGGCCGACCCGAAAAGAGGTCGTGAACTCCACGATCGTGGTGCTCATCGCCGTCGTGTTCATGACCGCCCTCATCTTCGGGTACGACTACGCGTCCTCGAAGTTCGTCCTCTTCCTCTTCGACTGATCATGGCCATCGAGTTCACTGACGAGTCCACGCAGACCAGCGAGCCGGAGCCGAGCGCGGCCCCCATCACCGTCGGGGTGGATCTCGACCCCGCTCCCGAGGTCGTTTCCGAGGTCGTTCCCGACGCGCCGAGCGCCGCCCCGAGTGACGCCGTTGAGCCCGAAGCCCCGCTCGCGCCGGCGGAGCCGAGCCCGTTCGACCGTGAGGGCGACTGGTACGTCGTGCACACGTACGCGGGCTACGAGAACAAGGTGAAGTCGAACCTGCTCAACCGCATCCGTTCGATGCACGTCGAGGAGCGCATCTTCGAAGTCGTCATCCCGATGGAAGACGTCATCGAGTTCAAGGGCGGGCAGCGGCGCGTCGTCCAGAAGAAGGTCTTCCCCGGGTACCTGCTCGTGCGCATGGACCTCGACGACGACTCCTGGTACGTCGTGCGCAACACGCCGGGCGTCACCGGCTTCGTCGGCCCGAGTGGTTCCAAGCCCGTGCCGCTCTCGCGCAAGGAGGTCGAGGACATCCTCGGCGTCGCGAAGCCCGAGGGTGCCCCGGTCGTCGAGAAGAAGGTCCGCCCGCGCTTCGAGTTCGAGGACGGCGAGCAGGTCAGGGTCGTCACCGGGCCGTTCGCCGACTTCAACGGCGCGATCTCCGAGATCGACGTCGACCGCTCGAAGCTCAAGGTGCTCGTGAACATCTTCGGGCGCGAGACGCCCGTCGAGCTCGAATTCGGCCAAGTCGCCAAGCTCTAGTCACTCAAGGAATCGTTGCTCTCATGGCAAAGAAGAAGCTTGCTGCGATCGTGAAGATCCAGATCCCGGCCGGTCAGGCCACGCCGGCACCTCCCGTGGGCACGGCGCTCGGACCGCACGGCATCAACATCATGGACTTCTGCAAGGCGTACAACGCCGCGACCGAGAACCAGCGCGGGCTGGTGATTCCGGCCGAGATCTCGATCTTCGAGGACCGGTCGTTCACCTTCGTCACCAAGACACCGCCGACACCGTTCCTCTTGCGACAGGCTGCCGGCATCGAGAAAGGCGCGGCCAACCCGCGCACCGACGTCGCGGGCAGCGTGACCAGCGCGCAGGTTCGCCAGATCGCCGAGACGAAGATGCCCGATCTGAACGCGGTCGACCTCGACGGCGCAATCGCCCAGGTCGCCGGCACTGCCCGCTCGATGGGCATCCAGGTGGATTCGTGACGGGGGCTACCGAGCCGGGGCCCGAGCGGCCCGGCCCAACGGGCCAGGAGCGGGACAGATGACCAAGCACGGCAAGGCCTACGACGACGCGACGAAGCGCTACGACCCTGAGCGGCTGCACGCCCCGGCCGAGGCGATCGAGCTGGTGAAGTCGTTCGCCAAGAAGAAGTTCGACGAGACCGTCGAGGCCGCGGTCCGCCTCGGGGTCGACCCTCGCAAGTCCGACCAGATGATCCGCGGGACGGTGTCCCTGCCCCACGGGACGGGGAAGTCGGTGCGGGTCGCTGCGTTCGCCGAGGGCGATCAGGCCCGTGAGGCCGAGGCGGCCGGCGCCGACGTCGTGGGCGCCGAGGATCTCGTCAAGCGCGTCGAGGAAGGCTTCCTCGACTTCGACGTCGCCATCGCGACTCCGGCCCTGATGGGCCAGGTCGGGAAGCTGGGGCGGACGCTCGGCCCGCGCGGTCTGATGCCGAACCCGAAGACGGGGACGGTCACGAACGACATCGGCAAGGCGGTGGCGGAGTTCAAGGCCGGCAAGGTCGAGTACCGCACGGACCGCTACGGCAACGTGCACGTGCCGATTGGCAAGGCCAGCTTCGAGGTCGAGAACCTCGTGGAGAACTTTCACTCGGTGCTCGACGAGATCGTGCGGGCAAGGCCCGCGTCGGCCAAGGGCAAGTACGTGAGGACGGCATCCGTCTCGTCGACGATGGGCCCTGGCGTTCACATCGACCCGTCGTTCACCCAGGCCGACGACTCGCAGAAGGCGGCAGCCGCCGGATAGTCTGACCGACCTACTACCAAGCGTTGCCGCAGACCTTCGGTCTCGCCCGGTTCGAAAGTGCCGGGAGAGGTAATGGGGTTCACCCGCCGGAAGAGGCGACCTCCGAACCACGGTCACCTCCCGGAGACAGTTCCCGGGGATTTGGCCAACGGGGCGTCTCGCGTGTCTGGGGCACCCCGTTTCGTTGTTTCGGAGTGCACATGGCGAGACCAGAGAAGACAGCAGTGGTCGACGAGATCCGTGCGAAGCTCACGGATTCCGACGCGGCGGTTCTCACCGAGTATCGCGGGCTGACCGTCACTGAGCTCGCAGAGCTTCGTGGTGCGCTTCGCCCGGCCGGCACGGAGTACAAGGTGTTCAAGAACACGTTGGCTCGCCGAGCCGTCGAGGCTGCCGGTCTCGATGAGCTCCTGCCCATGCTCAGCGGCCCGACTGCCATCGCGTTCGTGCGTGGCGATGCAGTCGTCGCAGCGAAGGCCTTGCGCGACTTCGGCAACACCAACTCGGCACTGGTCATCAAGGGCGGACTGCTCGGCCCCCGGGTGCTCACCTCTGGCGAGGTCGAGTCACTGGCCGAGATCGAGCCGCGCGACGTGCTGCTCGCCCGACTGGCAGGCGGGTTCCAGGCGCCGCTCGTCAAGGCGGCGGGCCTGTTCCAGGCCTTCACCCGCAACTTCGCATACGGCATCAAGGCGTACGTCGAGGCGCGCATCGAAGGCGGCGAAGCGCTCGAGGCTCCCACCGCACCCGAGGCCGAGGTACCCGAGGCCGACACCGTTACCGAGACCGATGCTGCCGAGGTCCCCCCGGCAGACGAGACCGAGAACAGCACGGAGGAAAGCTGACATGGCAACCAAGGGCACGACAGAGCTGCTGGACGTCTTCAAGAACATGACGGTCCTCGAGCTGAACGAGTTCCTCAAGGCATTCGAGGAGGAGTTCGGCGTCACCGCGGCCGCTCCGGTCGCCGTTGCGGGTCCAGCAGCCGCCGGTGGCGGCGAGGCCGCGGGCGGCGAGGCGGAGAAGGACGAGTTCGACGTCGTCCTCATCGCGGCAGGCGACGCGAAGATCCAGGTCATCAAGGAGGTCCGGACGCTCACGAGCCTCGGGCTGAAGGAGGCCAAGGACCTCGTCGACAACGCGCCGAAGCCCGTGCTCGAGAAGGCTTCGAAGGAAGACGCCGAGAAGGCCAAGGCGCAGCTCGAGGCGGCCGGCGCCACCGTCGAGCTCAAGTAGCTCTCGGGAGGGTCCTTGACCCGCGCGACCGAGGGTCCTAGGGTCTGCCCCGGCTGACCACAGGCCCCCTCGGGGGTCTGGCTGCTGGTGCGTGTTTGCGGCCGGGCTTCGACGCGTATATCATCCCTAGAGCCGTGTTCTTCCGCCCCACCCTTCGCTGACCCCAAATTCGGGTCCGCGCGCGCCCCGTGTCCTTCTCGCCCGTGTCAATGAGGAGTTGCTAGTGCCTCGTCTCGCGTCCCGCGAACGTCTGTCGTTCTCCAAGCTGCCCGAGGTCCTGGAGCTTCCCGACCTCATCGCCGTCCAGCGCCTCTCGTTCAACCGCTTCATCGAGGAGGGCATCGGCGAGGTCCTGGCCGACATCTCGCCGATCGAGGACTTCACCGGCACGCTGAAGCTCGAGCTCGCGGACCATGTCTTCGATCCGCCGAAGCACAGCGAGAGGGAGTGCCGCGAAAAGGACATGACCTACGCGCGGCCGCTGTTCGTGACCGCTCGGTTCATGAACTCGACGACGGGTGAGATCAAGGAGCAGACCGTCTTCATGGGCGACTTCCCCATGATGACGTCGCGCGGCACGTTCATCATCAACGGCACCGAGCGCATCGTCGTGTCACAGCTCGTGCGTTCGCCGGGCGTCTACTTCAACATCAGTCCCGACAAGCTCCAGCCCGAGAAGGACGTCGTCGACGCCAAGATGATCCCGGGCCGCGGCGCGTGGCTCGAGTTCGAGGTCGACAAGAAGGACATCGC
>JALHSW010000629.1 GCA_022865365.1 Acidimicrobiia bacterium
AAGCGACCCGCCTTCTTCGCGAGCCCGACGAGGTCGAGCACCTGGGGGACCTGGGTGCGGACGACGGTGCGGGGACGGCCGATGACCTCCATCGCGAACGCCACGTTCTCGTACACCGTCTTGGTCGGCAGCAACTTGAAGTCCTGGAAGATCGTCCCGATGTTGCGACGCAGCTGGGGGACCTTCCAGTGCGAGAGGTGCGAGATGTCGCGGCCGGCTACGACGATTCGGCCGTCGGTCGCTGTCTCCTCGCGCAGCAGCAGCTTCAGGAACGTTGACTTACCCGAGCCCGACGGGCCGACGAGGAAGACGAACTCGCCCTTCTGGACGTCGACGCTCACATCGCGCAGCGCCGCGATGTTGCCCTTGTAGATCTTGTCGACATTCTCGAATTTCAGCATGAGGAGGGGGTGGTGCAGCGGGAGGGGTGTTGAGCCAGCAGGGTTGTAGAGACGGTACCAGCCGGGTCTCCCGATCTCGGGGCAGAGAACCGCAGCACCCCGATCAGTCCTCAGGAGACGCTCGGGTGCCCTCTCGACGACGCCAGTGCAGCCATGCCTCGATGAACTCGTCGAGGTCGCCGTCGAGCACGGCGTCCACGTTGCCGGTCTCGTGACGAGTCCGCTCGTCCTTCACCAGCCGGTACGGCGCCAGCGTGTAGCTGCGGATCTGGCTCCCGAACGCGACCTCACGCTTTTCGCCTGAGATCTGGGCGAGCTCTGCGGCACGCTCTTGGCGCTGCCGCTCCGCGAGGCGCGCGGCGAGGATCTGCATCGCGTGCGCCTTGTTCTGGGTCTGCGAGCGCTCATTCTGGCAGGACACGACCACACCCGTCGGGAGGTGGGTGATGCGAACCGCGGAGTCGGTGACGTTGACGTGCTGACCGCCGGCGCCCGACGACCGGTATGTGTCGATGCGCAAGTCGGTCGGGTCGATCTCGGGAAGCTCTGCCTGCTCGAGCGCGGGGACGCAGTCGAGGGACGCGAACGCCGTCTGGCGTCGGGCGTTGGCGTCGAAGGGCGAGATGCGGATGAGCCGGTGCACGCCACGCTCCCCGGAGAGCATCCCGTAGGCGTAGCGGCCCTTCACCGTGAACGTGGCCGATGTGAGCCCTGCCTCGGTGCCGGGCTGGGTCTCGACGAGCTCGACGTCGAACCCACGGCGCTCGCCCCACCGGGTGAACATCCGCATCAACATGTCGGTCCAGTCCTGCGCGTCGGTGCCGCCGGCTCCCGAGTGGACCTCGCAGATCGCGTCGCGCTCGTCGTGCTCCCCGGTGAAGAGCGCCCGGAGCTCCAGCCGGTCGAGCTCGTCCCGAAGCGTTGCGACCCCCGCTTCCACCTCGCTCTCGACCGAGTCGTCGCCCTCTTCCCGACCCAGCTGGTGCAGGGTCTGTGTGTCGGAGAGGCGTTCTTCGAGACCCTCGACCAGCTCGATGTCCTCCCGGAGGCGAGCCATCTCGGTCGTGAGCTTGCGCGCCCGATCAGGATCGTCCCAGAGATCGGGCTTCCCGGCTTCCACCTCGAGCTCGGTCAGCAACACTGCGGCCTCGTCGACGTGGAGATACGAGCGCGCTTCGGCGACGCGGCGGGCCAACGCGTTCAGGTCGTCGGAGAAATCACGCATCAGGAACGGCCCTGCATCAGGAACGGCGGCGCGTCAGCGACCGTGGCAGAGCTTGAACTTCTTGCCGCTGCCGCAGTAGCAGGGCTCGTTGCGACCAGGCAGCTTGTCCACGCGTACCGGCTCGCTCACGGTCGTCTCGGCCGGGACGTCGGTCGACACATCGGCCAAGGCGGTCGCAGTGCCGACACCCAGACCCGCGCCCGCGGCTTCGATCTCGGGCGGGGCGCTCGCCGCGGAGGCTCGCATGCCACTCGCGCCCTGCACCGGGTCGTCGGGCGCGCTGTAGCTGAGATCGCGGGTCGGGGCAGGAGGATCATCCTCGGCCACGACTTCGAGGTGCGTCACGTAGCGCACGAAGTCGTCGTCGATGAGACCCATCATCGCCTCGAACATGTCGTAGCCCTCGCGCTGCCACTCGGCGAGCGGGTCGCGCTGACCCATCGCGCGGAGGTTGATGCCCTCTCGCAAGTAGTCCATCTCGTAGAGGTGCTCACGCCAATGCTGATCGATCACCGACAGCATGACGCGGCGTTCGATCTCGCGAAGCGTCTCGGCGCCGATCGACTGCTCCTTGGTGTCATAGCGGGTGAGCGCGTCATCGAGAACGAGCTCACGAAGCACCTCGACGTGCGACGCCTCGTCGAGCTGGGCCCGGGTGAGATCGGTCGGGAACCCTGCGTTGAGGTTGCGATCGAACTCTTCGAGGTCCCAGTCCTCGCTGTACTCACCGGGGCAGTACATCGCGATCAGACGATCGACCGAGCTCTCGATGGCCTCGATCGTCTGCTCGCGCAGGTCCTCACCGTCGAGGATCTGCTGGCGGCGCCGGTACACCACCTTGCGCTGCTCGTTCATCACCTCGTCGTACTTGAGGACGTCCTTGCGAATCTCGGAGTTGCGGTCCTCGACGGTTCCCTGCGCGCGCTCGATGGCCTTCGTGACCATCTTCGCTTCGAGCGGCATGTCGTCGGGGAAGGCGCGGTCCATGACCCAGCTCATCGCGCCGGTCGCGAAGAGGCGCATGAGGTCGTCTTCGAGCGATAGGTAGAACCGGCTCTCCCCGGCGTCACCCTGGCGGCCTGAGCGACCTCGCAGCTGGTTGTCGATGCGGCGACTCTCGTGACGCTCGGTGCCGAGCACGTAGAGGCCGCCGGCCGCACGGACCTTCTCACCCTCGGCGGCGCACTCCTCCTTGAAGCGCCCCAGGAGCGTCTCGTAACGGCCAGGGTCCACTTCTGACGTGACGCCCTCGGCAAGCATCTCGTTGCGCGCGAGCCCCTCGGGGTTGCCGCCGAGGAGGATGTCGACCCCGCGCCCGGCCATGTTCGTCGCCACCGTGACGGAGTGCGGTCGACCGGCCTGGGTGACGATGTGCGCCTCACGCTCGTGTGCCTTGGCGTTGAGGACGGAGTGCGGGATCCCCCGCTTCTCGAGGAGCCTCCCGAGGTGCTCGGACTTCTCCACCGAGATGGTTCCGACGAGCACCGGCTGTCCCTGGTCGTAGCGCTCCTGGATGTCGTCCGCCGCGGCCTCGAACTTCGCCTCCTCGCTCTTGTAGATGAGGTCGGGCTCGTCGCTGCGGATCATCTGCTTGTTGGTGGGGACCGAGACGACCTGGAGCCCGTAGGTGTGCGCGAACTCGCCGGCCTCGGTGGCGGCGGTACCGGTCATGCCGGAGAGCTTGTCGTACATGCGGAAGTAGTTCTGAAGGGTGACGGTGGCGAGGGTCTGGTTCTCCTCCTTGAC
>JALHSW010000630.1 GCA_022865365.1 Acidimicrobiia bacterium
CTCGGCGCTGTCGGACCGTGCCGGCGAAGGTCGCGTCAAGGTCGTCGACTCGTGGGGGATCGACGAGCCCCGCACGAAGCAGGCGATCGTCGTGCTCGAGTCCTTGGGCCTCCGGCCAAAGGGCGAGCGCGCACCACGAGTGCTCATCGTCCTCGACCGTGGCGAGCACGCGGTGTGGAAGTCGTTCCGGAACCTCGGCACGCGCATCCAGATCGTGCTGCCGGACGAGCTCAATCCCTACGACATTCTCGTGAACGACTGGATCGTGTTCTCCCAGTCGACCCTCGATGCTGCCATCGATCGTTTCGCCGACACGTCGAGTGACGTGGCGGCAGCGACCCCGAAGGCAGCGGCGCCAGGGCCGGCGGCGCCTGAAGCCGAGGAGGCCGAATGAACCGCGACCCGCGTGACGTCATCATCAAGCCGGTCGTGTCGGAGAAGTCCTACGCGGCCTACGACGGCAACGTCTACACGTTTGTCGTCGCCCCCGACGCGAACAAGGTTGAGATCCGTCAGGCGATCGAGGCGATCTTCAACGTGAAGGTCACCAACGTGAACACGCTGAATCGCAACGGGAAGCGCAAGCGCAACCGCAAGACCGGCACCTTCGGCCAGCGCACCGGTCAGAAGCGAGCGATTGTGTCCCTCGCCGAGGGCGATCGCATCGAGATCTTCGGGAGCTGACGACGATGGCGATCCGCAAGCGCAAACCCACCAGCCCCGGCCGTCGGTTCCAGACCGTCTCCGACTTCGCCGACGTCACTCGCGACCGGCCCGAGAAGTCGCTCACGACGTCGAAGCCGAAGACCGGCGGCCGCAACGCTTACGGCCGCATGACGTCACGCCACCGCGGCGGCGGCCACAAGCAGAAGTATCGCCTGGTCGACTTCAAGCGCGACAAGGACGGTGTACCCGCGAAGGTCGCCGCCATCGAATACGACCCCAACCGCAACGCGCGCATCGCGCTGCTCCACTACCGAGACGGCGAGAAGCGCTACATCATCGCCCCGCAGGGTCTGGTCGTCGGCGACATGCTCCAGAGCGGGCAAGGTTCCGAGATCCGTGCCGGCAACGCCTTGCCGTTGCGCTACATCCCGGTCGGGACGATCGTGCACAACCTCGAGCTGAAGCCCGGCGCCGGCGCCAAGATGGGTCGAGGTGCGGGCGCGGCGATCCAGCTCGTGGCCAAGGAAGGCACGTTTGCCACGGTGCGCCTTCCGTCGACCGAGATGCGCCGCGTGGCGATCGACTGTCGAGCAACGGTCGGCACGGTCGGCAACGCCGAGGCGTCGCTGATCAAGATCGGCAAGGCGGGCCGCAACCGCTGGAAGGGCAAGCGCCCCCACAACCGCGGTGTGTCCATGAACCCGGTCGACCACCCGCTCGGTGGTGGCGAAGGCAAGAGCTCCGGTGGGCGGCACCCCGTGTCGCCGTGGGGGAAGCCCGAAGGTCGCACCCGCAAGAAGGGCAAGAAGTCCGACGAGATGATCATCCGCCGTCGCCGCAGCCGCGGCTCGCGCCGGTAGGAGGGAGACACCGTGCCGCGCAGCCTCAAGAAGGGCCCGTTCGTCGACGACCACCTCGAGAAGAAGGTGGACGCCATGAACGCGGCCGATGACAAGAAGGTCATCAAGACGTGGTCGCGTCGTTCGACGATCACGCCCGACATGGTTGGTCACACCATCGCGGTGCACGATGGCCGCAAGCACGTCCCCGTCTACATCAGCGAGTCGATGGTCGGTCACAAGCTGGGCGAGTTCGCCCCGACTCGCACGTTCAGGTACCACGCGGGCCAAGAGCGATCGGTGAGGCGGTAGCAGTGGCGGACACCATGGTCACCGATGTGGCCCCCCGCGAGACGGCGGCACGCCTGCGCCACCTGCGCACGTCGCCGACCAAGATCCGACCCGTCCTCAAGCTCATCACGGGCAAGGACGTGCTGAGCGCGCGCGACACGCTGCGCCTCTGCGAGCGGGGCGCGGCCGACGACGTCGGCAAGCTGCTCGATTCCGCGATTGCCAACGCC
>JALHSW010000631.1 GCA_022865365.1 Acidimicrobiia bacterium
CCGTAGCGGCAGGCGAGGTCGTTGTAGAAGTTCTTGCCGCGTGCGCCCATGCCGCCGATGTAGAGCGCGGCCATCGGCTTCACGAGGCCGCGCAGTGCGTCGACGGCGTCGCCCAGGAGGACAGTGACGGTGGGTGCGATGTCGAACGTCTCGAGGCCCTTCCCTCCCCCGGCGGTCGCGAACCCGGCATCGAGGGCCGCGCCGTAGGTCTCGTGCAGGCGCGACGCCGAGAAGAAGATGGGCAGCCATCCGTCGGCGATCTCGGCCGCGAGCCCCACGTTCTTCGGACCGATCGCCGCCACGTAGATCGGCAGGTCGGCGCGCTTGGGGTGCACGATGATCTTGAGTGGCTTCCCCAGCCCGGTTGCGTCAGGCCCGGTGTAGGGGATGTCGTAGTGCGGCCCGTGATGCTCGAGCGGCGCCTCGCGGGCGAGGATCGTGCGCACGATCTCGATGTACTCCCGCGTCTTGCCGAGCGGCTTGCCGTATGCCTCGCCGTGCCACCCTTCGGCGACTTGGGGCCCGGATACGCCGAGCCCGAGCAGGAACCGCCCGCCGCTCATCAGGTCGAGGGTCGCGGCGGTCATCGCGGTCATCGCCGGCGTGCGAGCCGGCATCTGCATGATCGCGGTGCCCCAGCTCATCCGCTCCGTGTTCGCCATGAGCCACGTGAGCGGTGTCACCGCATCCGTGCCGTAGGCCTCGGCTGTCCAGCCCGAGTGGAACCCGAGCCGATCTGCCTCTTGTGCGATCGACACCGCGCCCGCGAGCCCCGATCCCCAGTCCTGATACCCCAAGTTGACGCCAAGTCGCATGCCGCATGCTGCCACGCGAGGTGGGCCCGTGCCCGACGGGCAGGCGCAGGGAATCGCCGTGCCATCATCGGGGCAACGATCACGACGGAGTGCTTGCCGCAGGGCGACAGGAGAAGCTCGCCGCAGGGCGACAGGAGAAGGTTCATGGCTCTGATCCACAACATCGTGGGAACCCCCCAGGCGTCGCGAGTATTGCTGCTCGTCCACGGGTATGGCGCCGACGAGCGCGACCTGGGTGGACTCCTCCCATACCTCGACCCGGAGGGCCGGTTCCTCACCGTGCTGCCACGCGGACCGGTCGCCGCGCCGCCGGGGTTCGCCTGGTACGACTTTGCCGCCGCGCCGGGTGCCGGGGATACCGATCCCGGCTTCCTCGACGCGCTCGACGAGCTCGACGACCTTCTCGACGAGGTGTGCGCGGCCAACGACAAGTCGCGCGCTGAGGCGATCGTCGCCGGGTTCTCGCAGGGCGCCGCGCTCGCCGTCGCGCTCGGGTTGCGCGTGAGCGACAAGCCCCACCCGGCCGGGATCCTCGCGATGAGCACCTACCTCGCGAGGGCCGACGGTCTCGAGCTCGACTGGGAGGCCGCAAAGGACATTCCGGTGCTCGTGCAGCACGGCACCGACGATGCGCTCATACCCGTCGAGCGTGGGCGCGAGCTCGCCGAGGCCCTCGAGACCCACGGCGCGCCGGTCACGTTCCTCGACTACCCGATGGAGCACCAGGTCGCGGCGGAGAGCGTGCAGGACGCGCACCAGTGGCTGCTCGCAGTCGCCGCGGGTGAGCGCCCGAGTGCCCCGGTGCCCGAGAAGGCGCACGAGCCGCTGGTCAAGGCGGTGACCACGGCGCAGTTCGAGCAGGAGGTGCTGCGCTCCGAGCTGCCGGTGATCGTCGACTTCTGGGCGCCGTGGTGCCAGCCGTGCCGACAGGTCTCCCCGATCGTCGAGCAGATCGCGGCGATGCGGGAGGGCTCCTACAAGGTCGTGAAGGTCAACATCGACGAAGAGCCCCAGCTGGCGCAGACGTTCGAGGTGAAGAGCATCCCGATGATCGGAATGTTCCGCAACGGTCGCTTGGAACGAGCGGTGCTCGGCGTGAAGCCCCGCCCCCAGATCGAAGCCGAGCTTGGCATGCTCGTCATCCCCTGAGCAACGCTCGGACGGCGATCGAACCGGCGGCGCCGTCGACGCACCGTCCGACCACCGACGCCGCGAGGGTGTCGTGTGCGGCGAGAGCGTGCACGAGATCGTCGGCTCTCACGGGATCGACCGCGAGGAGCAGCCCGCCGCTGGTCTGCGCGTCGCACAGGAGGAGCTGCTCGTCGAGCGGGAGAGCACCCCAGTCGACCGGGGCGGTCTCGGTCACGAACGCATGGTTGCGCTGGGTCCCGCCCGCGACCATGCCCGCCGCGAGCAGCTCGCGTACACCGTCGATCACCGGCACCGCGCTCGCGTCGACCTCGCCCGCGAGCCCGGACCCCGCGAACAGCTCCTGCAGGTGACCGAGCAGCCCGAAGCCGGTCACGTCGGTCGCCGCGTGCACCGCGTCACCGATCTCGAGTACGGCATCGCGGGCGTCGGCGTTGAGGGTCGTCATCACGCGCACGGCCTCGGCGATCAGCTCGGGGGCCGCGAATGCTCGCTTTGTGGCGGTGGCGATCACGCCCAGGCCGATCGGCTTCGTGAGCACGAGCACGTCGCCGACCCGGGCGCCGGTGTTCGTGAGCACGCGATCGGGATGGACGGTCCCGACGACTGCCAGCCCGAACTTGGGTTCGGCGTCGTCGATCGAGTGGCCGCCGCCGATGAGTGCGCCCGCGGCGCGCACGACGTCGCCTCCGCCGTCGAGCACGCGCGCCAACAGGTCGAACGGCAGACCCTCGCGCGGCCAGCCGACGAGGTTGAGCGCGAGGAGCGGGGTGGCCCCCATCGCGTAGACGTCGGAGAGTGCGTTCGTGGCCGCGATGCGCCCCCAGTCGTAGGGGTCGTCGACGATCGGCGTGAAGAAGTCGGTCGTCACCACGATCGCGAGGTCGTCGCGCAGTCGGTACACCGCGGCGTCGTCGGAGGTGTCGAAGCCGACGAGCAGGTCGGGGTCGGCCGCGGCGCCGTTGGCGCGTACGAGTCCGAGGACGGTGCGCAGGTCGGCGGGCGAGAGCTTGCAGGCGCAGCCGGCGCCGTGTGAGAACTCGGTCAGTCGCACGGGTGCCGCGGCGCCGGGATCAGGGGCGCCGGGATCAGGGGCGCCGGGGTCAGGGGCGCCGGGGTCGGGGGGAGTGGTGGTCACGCCCCGATGGTGACACGCCGGACGGCGACGGGTCGTGCGTCAGACGCCGGGGCGAGCGGCACCCGCGGGCTGGCCGTAGACCGCGGCGATCTTGACCACATCGCCGGTGTGCGGCGCATGGATCATGAGGCCGTTACCCACGTAGATGCCGACGTGGCTGCCGCCACCCGAGCCCCAGAAGACGAGGTCGCCGGGGAGCATCGCGTCGAGGGAGACGTGCGGGAGCGATGAGTACTGCGCACCCGAGTAGTGGGGCAGGCTGATGCCGGCGGCGCCATAGGCCGCCATCGTGAGTCCGGAACAGTCGTAGGAGTCGGGTCCGACGGCGGCGTAGCGGTACGGCTTGCCCAGCTGGGCCCGGGCGAACTCGATCGCGGCTGCGGCGGCGGCTCCCGGGGCGGGGAGGTTTGGGAACGCTTCGGGGTTGCCGTCGTCGAGTGCCGTCGGCGCGTACCGTGCCCGGGCGCGACGGGCCTCCTCTTCGGCGCGGCGGCGCGCCTCTTCCTGGACGAGCTGCTCGAGCTCACCGTTGACCTGCGCCAGGATTGCTGTCTGCTCGGCGTTCGCCGCTTCGAGGTCGGCCTTCGCGGTGTCGATGGCGGACTGGTCGGTCTCGGCCTCGGTCCGCGCCTGTTCGGCTCCGCCGCGCTCACGCGCCAGGTCCTGTTGGGCCTGGTCGAGCTGGTCGAGCAGCGCCGCGTCGCGGGAGGCCTGGGCTTCGGCGTAGTGCTTGCGGCTCACGAGGTGC
>JALHSW010000632.1 GCA_022865365.1 Acidimicrobiia bacterium
ATGCCACCATCGTGCGCAACGACCACATGCAGCGAGCCCGCGACGTCGCCGGCGAATGACACGGTGCCGTCGTTCGCGGCGCGCACCGATGCACCGGCTGTCGCGGCGAAGTCGACCCCTCGATGGCCCGCCGCGTACCGCGCGATCGGCTCCGCGAACGGCCGGACCACCCGACCCGGGACGGGTGGAGTCCAGTTCCCGGCGACGCCGGGCTCCTGCGCTGCGGCGCGCGCGGCGAACGGACCCCCGATGAGCGCGACGCAGGCCACCACAACGCCGGTCACCCCGACGAAGACATGGTGGTACCGACGGCATCGACGCATCGGTGGCCTCCCGGGACGCGAGCAGGGACCGGGGAAGGCGTGGGAAAGGTGCTACCAGGCGGGGCGATGCCCGTTCACGAGCGAGGGAGTGTCGGGTGGGGACGGCGACGCTTCACCCCGGTGACGGGTCCCCGGTGACAGGGTGCCTGATGATGGGGCGGTAGTCAGGCGGGTTCGACGAGGCGCGATCGGAGCTGCAGGATCGCCTTCGTGTGGATCTGACACACACGGCTCTCGGTGACGCCGAGGACCTGCCCGATCTCCGCGAGGGTGAGCGCCTCGTAGTAATAGAGCGTGAGGACGAGGCGCTCGCGGTCGGGCATGCGATTGATCATGTCGGCGAGCAGGTGCTTCATCTCGTCGACCTCGAAGGCCTCCACGGGGTCGTACGCGCGATCGGAGATGTGGTCGCCGACGGTCGAGCCGCTGTCGTTGTCGCTGTTCCCGCGCCCGATGAGCTCATCGAGCGCGACCAGGCCGGTGAACGAGACCTGCGAGAGCGTGTGGTCGAGCTCGGCCTTGGTGACGCCCAGCTCGGCGGCGACTTCCTCGTCGTCGGGGTTGCGCTTCAGCTCGTTCTCGAGCTTCGAGTAGGCCCGCTCGATTGCGCGCGCCTTCGCGCGCACCGATCGGGGCACCCAGTCGATAGAACGGAGCTCGTCGATGATCGCACCCTTGATGCGCGAGATCGCGTATGTCTCGAACTTGAACCCGCGTTCGGGGTCGAACTTGTCGATCGCATCGATGAGCCCGAAGATCCCGTAGCTCACGAGGTCGGTCTGCTCGACGCTTTGTGGAAGGCCCGCCGCGACACGGCCCGCGACGAACTTCACGAGAGGTGAGTAGTGCAGGATCAGGCGCTCACGCGCCTCCCGGGTGCCATCGGCCTTGTAGTCGTCCCAGAGCGCGGCGACGACCACGGCGACCGCGGCCTTCTCTTCGGCCTTGGCCGTGACGTCGATGTCGTCAGGCACGGGGATGCGTCGCGTCGTAGACCGCCTGGAGGCGGTCGCGAGTCAGGTGCGTGTAGATCTGGGTCGTCGCGAGGTCGGCGTGGCCAAGGAGCTCCTGGACCGCACGCAGGTCGGCGCCGCCCTCGAGCAGGTGCGTGGCGTAGGCGTGACGGAGCACGTGCGGATGCAGCGTCTGGCCGTCGGGCAGCGGGTGCGCCCGCACCACTCGGTACGCCTCACGCGACGAAATCGCGCCGCCGCGCCGAGCGAGGAACACCAGGTCCGCCGGCGAGTCGGGGGTCGCGAGCACGGGGCGACCGACCGAGCACCAGTCCGCGAGCGCGTCCCGCGCGGGTTGTCCGATGGGGACCCGTCGGACCTTCGACCCCTTCCCGAGGACGGTGAGGAGGCCGCGGTCGAAGTCGCAGTCGTCGATGCGCAGACCGGTGCACTCGCTCACGCGCAGCCCGGCGCCGTACAGCACCTCGAGGACAGCGAGATCCCGGCGAGCGAGCGCCCCGGCGACCCGGTCGTCGCCCTCGCCCGGCAACGCCGCGACCTGGGCGCCAGCCGCGTCGAGCATCGCCCCGGCGTCGCGCGATCGAGGGACCCTCGGCAGCCGGGCGTCGCCCTTGGGGGTACGCAGCGCTCGCCCTGGATCGGTGGCGATGACGCCACGCCGGTGCAGGTGCCGGACGAAGCCGCGCACCGCCGCGCCCTTACGGGCGATAGAGCGACGCGAGAACCCGCGGGTGGTCAGGTACGCGAGGTATCGGCGCAGCGCCCGGTGATCGATCGCCGCCGGTTCGCTGCAGCCCCCACGCTCGGCCCACGCGACGAACTCGCGCACGTCGTGCTCGTAGGCCCGGCGCGTGCCCCCGCTGTAGCGGCCCAGCGACGCGAGGTAGTCGTCGAGGCCCCACGTCATGACCCGAGGGTACCTGCCGCCCAGCCCAGAAACGTGCAACTACGGCGGCTGGCCTCCCGTCATGGCTCGACGACCTGGCCAGACTCCCCGGCACGGGGGTGACGGCGAGCACGTCGTCGCGGCCATCGAGCACGCGCGCAACGAGTTCGAACGCCGCGATGCCTGATCGCGTGATCGTCGATGCCTCGGCGATGATTGGCAGCCGCCTCGGCGTCAGCCGAACTGCTCACCGCGCAACGCTGACCGAACCGCTTGGTCGAGTTCCTCTGCCGCGTTCGGCCTTGACGGGCTGACCCTCGCCCCGGCCGCCCGAGACGAACGGCTCTTCTTCGTGGTCAGGCCCGAGGGGACCTCCGCAGTCGGGCAAGGGGGCCGAGACCGCGCCCGATGGCGAACATCGACCGCATCGTCTGTTCGATGTGGCGCGCCGGGTGAACCTCGAGCACGAATCGGGCCTCCCCGGGCCCGGCGTTGGCAACCCGATGCAGGCGCCGGCGGGCGATCACGGAAGTGTCACCCGGTCCCAGCACTCGGTCCTCGCCTCGAGTGCGGAACCGGACCGAACCGGCCAGGACCTCGAGGCGCTCGTCCTGGCGCAGATGGAGATGCCGCGGAACGAATCCGCCGGGTTCGAGGCGGATCTCGGCTCGCAGCCATCTCCCTTCGGTATCGGCCGCGGTCTCGAGGAAGGTCAGGTGTTGGCCGGTCAGCGGATCCTGGATGGTGCCGTCGATCGTGGTCACGGGTCAGCCTCTCTTCGCTGCGGTCCGAAGACGATCGAGCGTTCTTGTCATGTTGTGGAGTCCATCGCGGCGCGCCTTGGCGTGCATGCCCGGGAGGCGGTGCAGCAGCTGCACCCAGCGCGGCATCGAGACAACCTCGTAGGACTCAGTCACCCGCGTCCCCGTCGATGTCGACTCGAAGCGATACCGCCAGCGGGTTGCCTCGGCGCCCTGGAACAACGTCTTGAAGGCAAACTCGCGGTCCTGGTCGCTGGTCGTGATCTCGCACACCCGGGACCAGCGAACCGGGCCCTGGCGGGTGTGGCCGATGAAGCGGGCGCCGACCGCGGCCGAGGCGAACCCCTCGATCCATTCGCAGCGCCGGCACACCGGGCTCCACTCCCCCATCCGCGGGACATCGGCGATGAGCCGCCACAGGCGCTCGGGAGGCGCTGCCACCTCGATCGCGACCTCGTCACTCCAACCCCGGCTCCTCGACATTTCACTTTACACTATGTACGCTGAATTCGATGGTTGTCAAGCGGTCCGTCGAGATGAGCCGGCCGTATCGGCTCGGGCGCCGCGAGCAAGCCACCCAGAAGACTCGGGAGAAGATCCTGCGCGCGGCTTCCGGCCTGTTGGCCGGAGCCGGAATCCGTGGCCTGACCATGGAAGCCGTGGCGCGCCGAGCCGCGGTCTCGCGCGTCACCGTCTACGACCACTTCCAACACAAGGCCGGCCTGCTCGAAGCGCTGGCGTGGTGGACGTTCGAGCGCCACGACATTGACCGCGTCCGCCGAGCTCGCCTTCAGCAGGACGTCCGGGTCGCGCTGGTCGATTTCGTGCGGGAGAATGCCCGGTTCTTCCACTCCGTCGGCCCACAGGGCCACGCCATCCTCAAGGCCATGAGTACCGAACCCGATGCGGCCGCTGTCTTCGAGGCCACCTACATCAATGCCCGCCGCGCCGCGATCCGCGAGCTCGTCGACCGACTCGACCATTCCCACGAGTTGGCTGCGCCATGGGCGCCGGAGCGGGCCGTGGACGCGCTCATGATCATCACCAGCCTCGAAGCCTTCGAGACCGTCACCGACCGCGGTCACCTGAACCTCGATGAGGCGACCGAAGTGCTCGCTCGCATGGCCGGCGTCCTACTGCGCAACTGATGGGGGCGCTACAGGACCGCGGTCACGACGGAGCCGAACGCCAGCAGCAACATGTCGCGCCCGCGAGACGAGCACCGAACTGCGGAACCCTCAGTCACTCGTGCGTCGTGCGTGGTCTGTCGTCACGCCAAGACCACGCCACGCAGGACGACGAGACCCACACCATCGGGTGGGTGTCGTACCCCCCTGCTTGGATGCGATCCACCGTCGAGGTTGCCGCGGTTCGGCCCTCCCACTCGCTCGGGCAGCTCGGCTGCTCGTTCACCCTGGGAGGTTGCTGTGCTCGCGTCGGTCACCAGTGCGACGTTGCTCGGCGTCGACGGCCAGGTCGTCACGGTCGAGGTGCACATCGCGTCCGGACTTCCCGGATATCACGTCGTCGGGCTCCCGGACCCCGCGGTGCGCGAATCGCGCGAACGCGTCCGCGCCGCCTTGCAGTCATCCGACATCGCGTGGCCCCCGACGCGCATCACCGTGAACCTCGCCCCCGGCGGCGTCCGCAAGACCGGAGCCGGGCTCGACCTCGCGGTTGCGGTCGGGGTCCAGCTCGCGTCCGACACCCTCCCCGCCGGAGCGCTCGAGGGGATCGCCGTGCTCGGTGAGCTCGGCCTCGACGGCACCGTGCGACGCGTCCCCGGCGCGCTCGCACTCGTCGCCGCGGTCGCGCGGGCGGGCTGCACGACGGTCGTCGTCCCCGCCCACGACGCCGCCGAAGCCGCGCTCGTCCCCGGAGTCACCGTGCGCGTCGCCCGCGACCTGGGCGAGCTGCGCGCCTGTCTCAAAGGCGAGGCACCGTGGCCCGACCCGCCGGCGCCCCCGGCACCCGACGGCGGCGACGAGCCCTTCGACGAGCCCCTCGACCTCGCCGACGTACGCGGCCTCGCGTGGGCCCGCCGCGCCCTCGAAGTCGCAGCAGCAGGAGGCCATCACCTCCTCCTGACCGGACCGCCCGGCGTCGGCAAGACCATGCTCGCCCGGCGAATCGCCACCATCATCCCCGACCTCACCGACACCGAAGCCCTGGAAGTCACCCGCGTCCACTCCGCAGCCGGACGCCCCGGCCACGGCCTCATCCGCCGCCCACCCTTCCGCTCCCCGCACCACACCGCATCCGTCGCCGCGCTCATCGGCGGCGGCAGCGGACGACCCAACCCCGGCGAAGTCACCAGCGCGCACCACGGAATCCTGTTCCTCGACGAGCTCGGCGAGTTCCCGCCCCGCGCCCTCGACGCGCTCCGCCAGCCGCTCGAGGAACGCGCGGTCTGGATCGCCCGCCAGCCGATCACGCTCTGCTTCCCCGCCGACTTCGTCCTCGTCGCGTGCACGAACCCGTGTCCGTGCGGGCTCGGCGGACCGGCCTGCGTGTGCGGTGAAGGCGCGCGCTCCCGCTATCGACGTCGCCTCTCCGCACCACTGCTCGACCGCTTCGACGTACGCCTCTCGGTCGGATCCCCCGAACCGACGGACCCACCGGGCGAGTCGTCCGCAAGCGTCCGGGTTCGGGTCGAGGCGGCAGTTTCACGCCAGCGGGCTCGGCTGGCGGGAACGCCCTGGCGTCGGAACGCTCACGTACCGGCCGGGGCACTCGAACGCCTGCTGCCGCTCGCTGCCGACGCACAGAATGCCCTCCTCGTGGAGACCGAAGCGCGGCGACTCACCGGGCGGGGCGGGGCGCGAGTTCGACGGGTCGCCCGCACGCTTGCCGATCTCGAAGACTCGCCCGACGTGACCGCGGGCCACGTCGCCTGGGCCGGGCAACTCCGGGAGGATGTGCCATGACCGGAGAGCCGATCAGCCTGCGGGACGTCGCGCACTCCACCAACGAGGTGGCCGCGGCAACCCTCGTGTGTCTCCCGAAGATGACACCGACGCGACTGCGCGTCCTCCTCCATCACTTCGGGAGTGCCGAGCTCGCACTCCGCGCCGTGGTCGCGGGTCAGCTCGGCCCGGAGATCGGTGATGCCGGCGCGGATGTTCGCCGTGCTTGGCGCGATCGAGCCGATCCGGATGCAATGCGACGGTGCCTCGAAGCGCGCGGAACTCGCGTCTGGCTCGAAGGTACCGATGCGTACCCGATCATCGATGCCGTTCCCGACCGGCCCGCGGTCCTCCTGGCGGAAGGGCATCAACCCGACGTTCTCACGGCCCCTCGGGTCGCGGTCGTCGGCACTCGCACTGCGACACCCCATGGCCTCGCGGATGCGCGCGAGCTCGGCGCCTTCCTCGCAGGCGAGGGGGTGACCGTGGTCAGCGGTCTGGCGATCGGCATCGACGCGGCAGCACACGACGGCGCGATCGCCGCCGGCGGTGGGGTGGTCGGGGTCGTTGCAACCGGGCTCGACGTCACGTACCCGCGCCGCCACGCCATCCTCTATGACCGCGTCCGCTCGCTCGGGATGATCGTCGCCGAACGCGGATTCGGCGTCGGTCCGCTTCCCGGCCTCTTCCCGATACGCAACCGCATCATCGCGGCGCTCGCGGATGTCGTCGTGGTCGTCGAAGCCACGCTGCGGGGCGGCGCGCGCATCACCGCTCAGTTCGCGCTCGACTACGGCCGGTCCGTGCTCGCCGTGCCCGGGTCGCGTCGGAACGCTGCCGCGGCCGGTACCAATGCACTGATCGCAGACGGTGCCCACCCGCTCGTCGAGTGGAGTGACGTGCTCGTGGCGCTCGGGATGACCGCGGCCGGCACGCCGCGGATCTCGACCTCGCCGTCGCGCCCGACGCCGACCCCGAAGGCGCAGGCGCTCCTCGACGCACTGGGAGGTGAGCCGGGGAACCCCGACCAGCTCGCGAGCCGCTCCGGGCTCTCGCCCCAGGAGGTTGCCGTCGCACTCGCCGAGCTCGACCGCGCGGGTTGGACCGAACGAGCCCAGGGAGCGATCTGGCCGTGCTAGGCAAGTCGACCGTGTGATCCGTGCACCCGGGGTAAGAATGACCTGAGCCCGCGACGCGGGAGAGGAGCCGCACATGTCTGGTCTTGCGATCATCACCGAAGCGTGCATCGACACCAAGGATCGTGCGTGCGTGGATGTCTGCCCGGTGCAGTGCATCTATGAGTTCGATCCCGAGACAAACACGCTGTTCTCCGAGGTCGAGGCCGGCGACGGGATCATCGAGAACTCCCATCAGCCGAACCCGGCAGCCATCGCGATCTTCGGAGACAGCACGCTGTACGTGAACGTCGACGAGTGCACGTCATGTACCGCGTGCTATCAGCCCGACGTATGCCCGGTCGGAGCGATCTACGTCGAAGAGGACGTCCCCGACGGAAGCACCAAAGCGAAGTACAACGCCAATGATCCGCTCAAGGGCCACGACCACACGTTCTTCATCCAGCACACGCGAGAAGTCTTCGCTGACTAGATCACTATCGCTTTCGGCTCCAATCAGCCGGTGACGCGCCGGTCCGAGATTTCGGCCTGACCTGACCATCGAGACGACTCCATTGGACCGCGAGGTCGCTGCACACGCACTCGATCAGCCGCAACGCTGCGTCATGACTCTCCGCTGCCCCTCGCCACGTCGCGCGCGACTCGGCGACGGGCCAAGAGTTCTTGTCCCCCGTCACGCCATGGCGCCAGAGCGACGCCTCGATCTGGTCCTCGGTGAGCGCTGATGCCCCGAGCGCGCACGTCAGCAATCGCGCCCTTCCCGGTACCGGGCAGGCCGCTCGCCGCCATCGGGATCGCTCCGGTCACGAGGGTGACGGCTCGGTTCATCACCCGCGCCTATTCGCCGGTGAACTCGGGGTCGCGCTTCTCGAAGAACGCGAGCATCGCCTCGGCGGTGTCCCGGGACGAGAACGCGAGCGACTGCGCGACATCCTCGAACTCGAGTGCTTCGGCCATCGACACCGACATCGACTGGTTCAGCAGCTTCTTGGTGATCGAGATCTGGACCGGCGGCTGCGCGGCGATGCGGCGGGCGAGCGCCGTCACCTCGGCGTCGAGCTCCGCTGCCGGCACGACCCGGTTCACGATACCGAAGCGCTCGGCCTCGGCCGCACCGATGATGTCGCCCAGGAACGCCAGCTCCTTGGCCTTGTGGAGCCCGATGAGGCGCGGCAGCAACCACGAGCCGCCGAAGTCGAGTGACAGCCCACGTCGGGCGAAGATCTCCGAGAAGCGCGCCGCGTCGGAAACGACGATGAGATCGCACCCGAGCGCCAGGTTGCAGCCCGCCCCGACCGCGACACCGTTCACCTTCGCGATCGTCGGCTTCGGGAGATCGTGGAGCCGCAGCGCACAGCGGCCGACCAGCCGCATCGAGTGCAGTGCGGCACCGGCGCCCGACGACACGTCGCCGGCCTCGCTCCCCGAAAGATCGGCTCCCGACGTGAACGCGTCACCGGCGCCTGTGATCACGAGCACCCGGTCGTCACGAGAGTCGGCCACCTCGTCGAACACCACTGCGAGCTCGCGCCACATGCGGTCGTTGATGGCGTTCTTCTTCTCGGGGCGGTTCATCGTCAGCGTGACGACGCCGCGGTCGTCTCGGCTCACGGTCAGCGTCTCCAGCCGAGCCTCCATCTGGGTACCGTATCCCCGTGGGCCTGAATCCCTTCCGAGAGCAGGTGAAGCGTCGGAGCGACATCTTCCTCGTCGCGGGCGCGCTCGTGGTGATCGCGCTGCTCGTTGCCTGGGGCCTCTTCTCCGGCTGAGCCGGACCCGCGATGCCCGACCATGCCTGGACCGGAGACGCCGGAGCCGGGGACGCCTGGGCCGACGACGAGGCGGACGCCGCGGACGTGCGCCACGTGCAGCCCTACGACGCCGTGAAGACCTACCGCTGTCCCGAGTGCGACCACGAGATCCGTCCCGGTGAAGGTCACGAGGTCGTCGTGCCGCGCGCTGACCCCGAAGCGCGACGTCACTGGCACTCGGGGTGTTGGCGGCGCGTCTCGGCCCGCAACACCGGTGGCGCCCGACGCAAGCGCCGGTAGCCGCTCAGAACGCGCCCTCGAGCACCTCGATGTCGTGGGCACGGCCGGGCTCCTTGCGGACCGACGCTACGTCGAAGCGGATCGTCGGCGCGCGCTCCCCGCGCTCGGCAAGCCAGCGGATCGCGAGCCGTCGGATCCGCAGCTGCTTGACGCGCGTCACCGATTCGGCCGGCGCGCCGAACGCGTCGCCGCGGCGCGTCTTCACCTCGCAGAACACGACGACCCCGGGGCGAGCGACCACAAGATCGAGCTCGCCCTCGCGACAACGCCAGTTGCGATCGAGCACCTCGTAGCCGGCGACCTCGTACCATGCCGCGGCTGTGTCCTCGCCCGCCGCGCCCAACGCGCGACGCCGATCGGACACTTCAGGCGTCCTTCACTTCAGACGTCCTTGCCGGCGAGCTCCTCGATGTTCACATCACGGAATGTCAGGACTCGCACATTCGTGACGAAGCGGGCCGGGCGGTACATGTCCCACACCCAGGCATCGGTGAGGCTCAGGCGAAAGAACTTCTGCCCGTCCTCCTGCTCGACCTGCACATCGACCTCGTTCGCGAGGTAGAAGCGTCGCTCCGTCTCGACGACGTAGCGGAACATCGGGAGCACGTCGCGGTACTCCCGGTAGAGCTGGAGCTCGATCTCGGTCTCGTAGCGCTCCAGGTCCTCAGCGCTCACGGGCTAGTCCCGCTTCTCCTTGATCTTCGCGGCCTTCCCGATGCGGTCGCGCAGGTAGTAGAGCTTCGCCCGCCGCACGTCGCCGCGAGTGACGACCTCGATGTTGGCGATGACCGGGGAGTGCACCGGGAACGTGCGCTCGACGCCGACCCCGAAGCTCACCTTGCGGACGGTGAAGGTCTCGCGGATCCCGCTCCCCTTGCGGCGCGTGACCGCGCCCTGGAACAGCTGCACCCGCTCCCGGGTGCCTTCCACGACACGGACGTGCACCTTGAGGGTGTCGCCCGGCGCGAAGTCGGGGACGTCGTCGCGGAGGCTCGCACGGTCGACGAGGTCGGTGGCGTTCATGAGCAGAGCTCCCGGAGCGGGTCGAGGTGAAGCCGGTCGAGGCAAGCGGGTAGGCCGCTCATCGTAGTGGCCGCACCCCGGACCGATCCCCTCGAGGTCAGGCGCCTCGCAGTCAGGCGCCGTCCGTGGACCCGGTGTCGGGCGGGACCTCCTCGAGCAGGCGCCGATCTGCATCGCCGAGGGCGCCGCCGGCGAGAAGATCCGGGCGTCGTTCGGCCGTGCGGCGCAGTGCCTGGGCCCGCCGCCACCGCGCGATCCGGGCGTGGTCGCCCGAGCGCAACACATCCGGCACCTCCCACCCCCGGAACTCGGCCGGGCGCGTGTACTGCGGATGCTCGAGGAGACCGGCTGCGAAGGATTCCTCCGTGGCCGACGCCTCGTTGCCGAGAACGCCCGGCACCAGGCGGGCCACCGCTTCGATCACCACCAACGCTGCGGCCTCGCCGCCGTTCAGGACGAAGTCGCCGATGGAGAGCTCGCCGTCGCAGAGATGGTCCGCGACACGCTGGTCGACGCCTTCGTAGCGCCCACAGATCAGTGAGAACCCGCCCCCCTCGACCAGCTCGGCCGCGAGCTCATGATCCAGAATCCGGCCGGACGCCGCAAGGAGGTACAGCGGGCGCGGCGGGTCAGCTGCCTCGACCGCGGCAAACAGGGGCTCGGGTGTCATCACCATGCCGGGACCACCGCCTGCAGGTGCGTCGTCGACGCTGCGATGCCGATCGGTGGCGAAGTCGCGGGGGTCGTGGAGGCGAACATCGAGCAGGCCCGCATCGCGCGCACGACCGAGCAGCGACACGCCAAGCGGTCCTTCCAGGTACTCGGGGAAGATCGAGAAGACGTCGACGCGCACGACTCAGAGCTCGAGCAGTCCATCAGGGAGGTCGACGACGACGCGCTCCGGCCCGTGCTCGACGACGAAGGTCACGGGCACGAGCGCGCCACCATCGAGCACGAGGAGGTCGTGCGCCGGGTTGGCCTGCACGGCGACAACTTCGCCGATCTCGCCGCCCGCGCTGTCGTACACCGTCGCGCCGACCAGCTGGTGCACCCAGAGCTCGCCGACGTCGGTGCTCGGGAGCTCGTCGGCGCTGAGGATGGTGCCGCGCAGCGCCTCGGCGGCGGTGCGGTCGTCGACGCCGGCGAAGCAGAGGAGCCAACGCCCTTGGTGCGGACGAGCCGTCTCGATCACGAGCGTCTGCGCGGTACCGTCGGCAGCGGGTGCGAAGAGCACTGCGCCCGGAGTGGTGCGCTCCACGCGGTCGCTCACGAACGTGACCGCGATCTCACCGTGGAGTCCGTGCGGGCGCCCGACCCGACCGACTTCGAGGCGGCGAGGGGTGCCGCCGGGCACGGGCACCTCGCGGCTACTCGGCGACGTCGACGCCTGCTTTCACGCCTTCGGCCGCACCGGCCGCTCGCGTCACCTGACGAATCGCCTGGATGACACGTCCACGACGTCCGATGAGGCGACCCATGTCGGACGGACTGGCGTGCACGAGGAGGAACACCTCGTCGCCGCCCTTCTCCTCCACGTCGACCTCGACCGCGTCGGGCTCCTCCGCGAGTGCGCGGGCGATGTGCTCGACCACTGCCTTGGCCCGGGCACCGACGATGCGGTTGCCCTCGGCGCCGACTTCGTCGCCGATGTCGTTGTCGAAATCCTCCGCTCGGGGCTCGGCGATCCGATTGCCTTCGCCTGCGATCTCGTCCTCGAAGTCATCATCCGCGAGGTCGGCGCCCAGGTCGCTCATTCGCCGCCATCCTCGGGAGTCGCGTCTTCAGACGCAGTCGCCTCGGCGACCGGGGCTTCGGCGACCGGGGCTTCGACCGCGGCCGGAGCGTCCGCTGCGGGTGCCGGAGCGGCATCGGGCGTCGGCTTCTTCTTGGTCTTGGTGGTGACGCCGCGACCGGTGGAGAAGCCGCGCCGGTTGAGCTTCGTGACGATCGGTCCTTCCTTCTCGGCCTCGAACGTCGCCCAGACCCCGGAGATGGTCAGGAGCTTCTGCACCGATTCGCTCGGCTGGGCACCTTGGCGGAGCCAGTCGAGGGCACGGTCGCCGTTGATGTCGATCTTCGACGGCTCGCTGCGGGGGCCGTAGTGGCCGATGGTCTCGATGATGCGGCCGTCGCGGGGACTGCGCGAGTCGGCGACGACGACGCGGTATGTGGGCTGCTTGCGCTTGCCCACCCGCATCAGGCGGATCTTCACGGACACGTCGATTGGGTCCTCTCGCAGAAACAGGGGTCGAGATCCAGCGAACTCGAGAATGCTGGTGCCGCATGGCACGAGCACCCCAGGGTAGCGGTCGGAGCCACCGGGTCGCGAGCCGTGGTCAGGCGCCGGGGATGCCGCCGCCCGGCATCCCGGGCAGGCCGCCGAGCGCACCGGGGTCCATGCCCGCCGGGAGCTGCATGCGCCCCTTCTTCCCCATCTTGCCTGGCTTGTTCATCGACTTCATCATCTGCTGGATCATCTTGAACTGCTTGAGGAGCGCGTTGACCTGCTGCGTGCTCGTGCCGCTGCCGTTGGCGATGCGCAATCGGCGTGAACCATTGATCTTCGACGGGTCGCGTCGTTCCGCTGGCGTCATCGAGCAGATGATGGCCTCGACACGCCCGAGCTCACCGTCGTCGATCTCGGCCTGACGCAGCTCCTTGGGCATCCCCGGGAGCATCCCGACGATGCTCGACAGTGGGCCCATCTTCTTCATCTGGCGCATCTGGTCGAGGAAGTCCTCGAGCGTGAACTGACCCTTGGCCAGGCGCTCCTGTGCCTTCGCCGCCTCCTGCGTGTCGAACGCGGATTCGGCCTTCTCGATGAGCGTCAACACGTCGCCCATGCCGAGGATGCGGCTCGCCATGCGGTCGGGGTGGAAGGCCTCGAAGTCCTCGAGCTTCTCCCCGACACCGGCGTACAGGATCGGCAGCCCGGTGGCCTCTTTGATCGAGAGCGCGGCGCCGCCGCGCGCGTCGCCGTCGAGCTTGGTGAGCACCACGCCCGTGAGCGGCACCGTCTCGCCGAACGCCTCGGCCACCGCGACCGCCTCCTGCCCGGTCATCGCGTCGACGATCAGGAGCGCATCGTCGGGCTTCACTGCGTCGCAGACCCGGGCGAGCTCCCCCATCATCTCTTCGTCGACCTGCAACCGGCCCGCGGTGTAGACGATCACGACGTTGCGGCCCAATCGCTCGGCTTCGCGCACGCCCTCACGCGCCACGGTGACCGGGTCCGTCGCCTCCGAGTACACCGGGACGCCGACGCGCTCGCCGAGGACGCGCAGCTGCTCCACGGCCGCGGGCCGCTGCAGGTCGGCGGCGACAAGCAGGGCGCGCTTGCCCTGATCGTGCTCCAGCAGCCGCGCGAGCTTCGCAGCCGCGGTCGTCTTACCGGAACCCTGGAGGCCGGCGAGCACGATGACCGTCGGCGGCTTAGACGCCACCGTGAGCTTGCCCGTCGCACCACCCAACGTGGCGACGAGCTCTTCCTGCACGATCTTGATGACCTGCTGCGCGGGACCGAGGCTCTGGGCCACCTCGGCACCGGTCGCGCGCTCCTTGATCCGGGCGATGAAGCTCTTCACCACACGGACGTTCACGTCGGCTTCGAGCAGGGCGAGCCGAATCTCGCGTGCGACTTCGTCGACGTCGGACGGTGTGAGCTTCCCGCGGGTGCGGAGTCGGCGGAAGATCCCGTCGAAACGATCGGCCAGCGCGTCGAACATGCGCGGCGCTACCCCACCAACGCGGCCGCGAACTCGGCCGGGTCGAAGTCGACGAGGTCATCGGCCGTCTCACCGACACCCACGAGCTTCACGGGCACGCCGAGCTCGGCCTCGATCGCGAGCACGACACCGCCCTTCGCGCTGCCGTCGAGCTTGGTGAGCACGACGCCGGTCACGCCAACGGCGTCGGCAAACTCTCGGGCCTGCGCCAGACCGTTCTGTCCGGTCGTCGCGTCGAGCACGAGCAGCACCTCGCGGAGCGCGCCCGGGGTGCGCTCGACGACGCGACCGATCTTCTTCAGCTCTTCCATGAGATTGACCTTCGTGTGGAGACGCCCGGCGGTGTCGACGAGCACGAGGTCGATGCCACGCGCGCCGGCCGCCTGCACGGCATCGAACGCGACCGCACCGGGGTCGCCACCCTCCTGCCCACGGATCACGTCGACCCCTACCCGCGCTCCCCACTCGGCGAGCTGGTCGGCCGTTGCGGCACGAAACGTGTCAGCGGCGGCGAAGAGCACCGAATGTCCGCTGGCGAGCTCGCGCGTCGCGAGCTTCGCAGCAGTGGTCGTCTTGCCCACGCCATTCACTCCCACGAGGATCCATGCGTTGGGTCGACCGGCGTCGAGCCGCAGGGTCCGGTCGACATCATCGTCGAGCTGCTCGGTGATCTCGGCCTGCAACAGCGCGGGCAGGCCATCGGCCTCCGAACGGCCCTCTGCCCGCGCACGGTCGCGCACACCGTCGAGCAGGCGCGCCGTGCTGAGTACGCCGACGTCGGCGAGAAGCAGTGTCTCTTCGAGGTCGTCCCACGCCTCGTCGTCGAGCTGGCGTGCCTTGAGCCGTCCGCGCATGCCGGCGAACGGAGCCCGGCTCTTGCCGAGCCGATCGCGCAGACGTCGTCGCCCGGGCACGCCGGAGTCCGGCGCCTCGGTCAGCCTCGATACGACGGACTCCGAGCCGTCAGCCGGCACGGATTCGCCGCGCCCCGACTCCTTGCTCTCGGGATCGCCGCCCGCCGCGGTGTCGCGACGGCGGCGCTCGCGACGGCCCAGCATGCGAGGCAGCGCGATCAGGAGCGCAGCGAGCGCGAAGATCGACACGAAGATGATCGTCTCGGCGGTGTCCACACGAAACGCCGAGGCTACTGGTCGGTGCCCGTACCAGAGCCGTCGGGCACGTCGGGCGCCCGAGCGCCGGACACCAGTGGGTCGACCGGAGGAGGCAGCAATCCGCCGACCTCGTAGGTGATGCGCTGCTGCTGTACCGGCAGGCTCACGCCGGCGGCGTCGAACGCGGCTTTGATCCGAGCCCGGAGCTCACGCGCAACGTTCCATTGCTCGAGCGGGACCGTCTTCACGACGAGCCGGAGCAGGATCCCACCGGCACCGATGTCTTCGACGCCCCAAACCTCGGGCTGATCGAGCAGCCGATCGCGCCACTCAGGGTCGCGCCACATCCCGTCGGCCGTGGACTGGATGACCTCGGTGGCGATCGGGATGTCGGTGTCGGGTGCCACCGCGACATCAAGCAGCGCCCGCGACCACTGCTGGGACTTGTTGCCGATGCGGGTCACCTGACCGTTCGGGACCCACCACACCACGCCCTCGACGTCACGAAGGCGGGTCACACGCAGGCTCACCCACTCGACGGTTCCACTCGCCTCACCCATGTCGATCACGTCGCCGACGCCGTACTGGTCCTCGAGCAGCATGAAGAGTCCGGCCAGGAAGTCACGCACCACCTGCTGCGCACCCAAGCCGAGCACGATTCCGACGACCCCGGCTCCCGCGAGCAACGGCGCGAGGTCGATGCCGATCTCGCCGAGGACGATCAGTCCGGCGATCGACCAGATCAGGACGGTGGCGACGTTCCGCAGCACGGTGGCGAGCGTGTCGACGCGCTGCGTGCGCCGCCGCATCTCGACATCGGTGGGAACAGGAGTCGCGCCGCGATCACGAAATGGGGAGCTCCGCGGCTGCTCGCGCATGCCGCGGGCGACCTTGGCGACAAACCGCCTGGTGAATCGCGCGGCGATCCACGCCAGCACCAGGATCAGCACGATGCGCAACGGCCGCGCCATCGCGTCGGCGACTTCGGCGGCGTCCTGGCTCCCCGAGACACGGAACACCGTTCGGCACAGCCACCCCTGGCTCGCCCGCGGGCCGCACGCGGCGACCTGCTGCGGATCGAGCGCCATCAGCTCCGCACCATTGACTCAGGACACGACGTCGACGACACGCTGGCTGATCACGCGTGTCGAACCGCCGGGCGGCATCGACACCCCGTACAGCACATCGCCAGCCTCCATCGTGCGCTTCTGGTGGGTCACGATCACCAGCTGTGCCTCACCACGGAACTCATGCACCAGATCGAGGAAGCGATGAAGGTTGACGTCGTCGAGCGAAGCCTCGACCTCGTCGAGGAGATAGAAGGGTGAGGGGCGAGCACGGAACACCGAGAACAGGAACGCCAGTGCCGTGAGTGCTCGCTCGCCACCGGACAACAACGAGAGTCGGCGTACGTTCTTTCCCGACGGGCGCGCGTCGATCTCGATTCCGGTGTCGAGCATGTCGTCGGGATCAATCAGCGAGAGCTTGCCGGCGCCGCCCGGGAACAGGGTCGTGAAGAGCCGCTCGAACTGCTCGGCGACCTCCTGGAATGCCTGACCGAACACCGCGACGATCTCGCCGTCGACCGCACGGACGACGCGGTTCAGCTCCCGCCGAGTGGAGCGGACGTCGTCCAGCTGACCCTGGAGGAACTCGGCTCGCTCGTGCAGCGCCCGGTGCTCCTCGAGCGCCAAGGGGTTGATCGGGCCCATGAGCCGGAGATCCCGCTCGAGTTCGCGCGCGCGGCCGGCCAGCGTCGTGCCCTCGGGCACCGGGGGCGCAGGCGCGTCGAGCGCGGCCGATGCTTCCGCGTCGAACTCGGCCCGCAAGCCTTCGATCGATGCCTCGAGCTTCATACGCGACTCGGCGTCATGGATCTCGGCCCGCGAGGAGAGCTCACGTACTTCGAGGAGCCCGCGCTCGAGCTCGGCGCGCGTCGCGCGAAGCTCGTCGAGCTGCTCCGCGGACGCGTGAGCCGCTTCGCTCTCGCTCCGGCGGCGGTCGCGCAGTCGAGCATGGAGCGCGTCGACCGCGTGGCGATGATCGACGAGGCGACGAGCGAGCGTCGCGTATACGGCGTCGCGGTCAAGGATCCGTCGGCGCTGATCTTGGGCGACATGCTGGGTCTGCGGGTCGCGCGCCGCCAAACGGCTCTCGACCTGACCGAGGCGGGCCGCGAGGATCGCTCGCCGCTCCTCGCCCGCGGCCCGCCTCACTTCGGCGGCGCTCGCGGCACCCAACGCGGCGCGGGCGGCTTCGACGGTCCGTTCCGCCTCGGCGCGGTTCACTTCCGCGCCGGTCGCTCGCTCCTGCGCCTCGTCGAGCGCAGCATGAGTGACCGCGGCGGCGTGCGCTCCCCCGACGTTCCAAGGACCGTCGCCGCCGAGACGATCACCTTCGGGCGTGACCGCGACGAGATCGGGGTGCGTGATGACGAGATCGAGTGCGATTCGCCAGTTGGCCACGAGAACCGCGCGCCCGAGGAGACGCGTCAGGGCGTCATCGAGTCCGGGCACCCCGGCCCGCACCACTTCCGTGAGCGGACGCGCACCCGGCGGCACCGAGAGCCCGGGGGACGGCATCGCGCGCGTGGGGTTGACGACGAGCACCAGCGCCTGCGCGTCGCCGCGGCGCAGGCGCTCGACCGCGAGACGTGCCGCGTCGTCGCCGCTCACCACCACGGCGCGCACCGCCTCACCGAGCGCGGACGCCACTGCCGCTTCGGCGCCAGGCTCGATCTCGAGGTGGTCCACCAGCGGGCCTATCACCCCGTCGATGCCCTCGAGCTCGTCGGCGGCCGCGTCGGCACGCGCGAGCCGGAGCTGCGCTTCGAGTGCGTCGGCGCGCGCCCGCGCCCGCGCCGCGTCACCCTCGGCGCCGCGCCAGCGCTCCTCGGCAGCGTGCATCGCGGTCTCCGCCGCTTCGACGGCGAGGAGTGCATCGGTGCCGGGAAGCGTGAGCCCTTCGGTTTCGACATCGAGGTTCGCGAGCTCGTTGCGAGCCGCGACCGCGTCTGCGACGAGCGTCTCGACGACCCCCCCGTCGGCCGCAGCCGTCAGCTCGCGCTCGAGACCGCGCCGCTTCTCCTCGAGCAGGGCCGAGAGGCCCCGGCCGCGTTCCCGGAGCGCCTCGGCCCGCACCATCCAGTCGGCGAGTCCTTCGTTTCCGAGCGCCGTCAGCGAGTGCTCTACATCGATGACCGCGTCGTCGAGTCGGCGCAGTCGCGCGCGCAGGTCGCCGTCGCGGGCGTCGAGGTCGGTACGTTCATCGCGCAGCCGCTCGAGGCGCGTCTGCAGGCCGGCGATCTGATGGCCGGCGAGGTACAGCTTGATCGCCCGGAGCTCCGTCACCACCGCCCCGTGGCGCGACGACGCGTCGGCCTGTCGTTGCAGGGGCGCGAGCTGGCGACGTACCTCACGGAGCAGGTCGTTCAGGCGGAGCAGGTTGCCCTCGGTCGAGACGAGCCGACGCTCGGCGCGTTCCTTTCGTTTGCGGTACTTGAGGACGCCCGCGGCCTCTTCGACGATGGCGCGACGCTGCGAGGCCGATGCATTGAGAATCGTGTCGAGCTGACCCTGGCCGACGATCACGTGCTGCTCGCGACCGATGCCCGAGTCCGAGAGCAGGTCCTGGATGTCGAGGAGACGGCACGGGACCGAGTTCAACTGGTACTCGGACTCGCCGGTACGGAACAACGTCCGGGTGATCGTCACCTCGGAGAAGTCGATCGGCAGCAGGCCGGCGCTGTTGTCGATCGAGAGTGAGACCTCGGCGCGCCCGAGCGCTTGGCGCTGCGCGGTACCGGCGAAGATGACGTCGTCCATCTTCGCGCCGCGAAGCGTGCGCGGGCCCTGGGCGCCGAGGACCCACGCGACCGCGTCGACGAGGTTGGACTTCCCGGAGCCGTTGGGCCCGACGACCACCGTCACGCCGGTCTCGAAGTCCAGCAATGTCCTTTCGGCGAACGACTTGAAGCCCTTGATCTCGAGCGACTTCAGGAACAAGCGGTTGGCTCCTACTCCCCGTGCGGATCCCTCTGTGCCGAATCCCCTGTGCCGGATCGTAGCGACGAGTCCGCCCGGGGCCGCGGAGGTCGCGTCGTCCCAGGTCAGGGGCTCGCGAACTGGGCCCTAGCGGACCAGGAAGCCCCTCTCCGGGGCGGACGGCTCGTCGAGCGGGGGCTCGTCGCGCACCTCGACCTCGGTGACCCGAGCGCGGGTCGGCCCTTCGTGGCACCACGCGACCACCCGGGCGACGGCGTCGGGATCACCTTCGAACACCGCTTCGACGCGGCCATCGGCAAGGTTGGTCACCCAGCCGTCGACCCCGGCGGCGCGCGCTTCGTGCGCGCAACCGTCGCGGAACCACACGTTCTGCACGCGGCCCGACACCCAGAGGTGCCGCCGGACCCTCAGACCTGGCACGCGGGACATGAGAAGGTGGACCGACCACCCACCCGCTCCCGCACGAGGACCTGACGGCAGCGACGACAGGTCTCGCCCTCGCGCGCGTACACCTTGTGGTGATGCTGGTACTCGCCCGGCTTCCCGAACAGGTCGACGTACTGCCCGTCGGCCAACGATGAACCGCGGTACTTCACCGCGTCCTGGAGCACTTCGACCATCGAACGGTAGAGGCGCCGGACCTCCTGTGCCGACAGCGAGTCGCTCATGCGGTCCCACCGCAGCCCGGCGCCCCACAGGATCTCGTCGCTGTAGATGTTGCCGATCCCGGCCATGAACTTCTGGTCCATCAGCAACGGTTTGAGCTTCACGTGCTTCTGCGAGATCAGTCCCCAGAACTGCTCCCACGACACCGCGTGCTCGAGCGGGTCGATGCCGAGGTGCGAGAGCTCGCGCACCTTTGACAGCGAATCGGCCTCGGTCACGAACATCTCGCCGAAGGTGCGCGGATCGACGAACCGAAGCTGGCCGCCCTTCTGGAACGTGATCACCACGTGCAGGTGCTTCTGGCGCGCTTCGCGCGACGTCTTGGTGCGCAACAGCTGTCCCGACATGCCGAGGTGGATCACGAGCACGTCATCGCCTTCGAGACCGAGCAGGAGGTACTTGCCACGTCGTTCGACCGACGTGATCTTCTTGCCCTCGAGGTGGTTGATGAACTGCTTGCGATTGTGGTGACGTCGCACCGACCGCATGCCGTCGACTTCCACCGTCTTGACGCGGCGTCCGACCACGTCGCGCTCGAGGTCGCGTCGCAACACCTCGACTTCCGGCAGCTCAGGCATCCGAATCCTCTCTCCCCGCACCGACCTGTACCCGCGCCGGTTCTCCTTCGTCGTCGGACGCATCCGGTACCAGCCGCTGCCACGCGGCGCGTGCTGCAGCCTGCTCGGCGTGCTTCTTGGAACGCCCCTCGCCTTCTCCGCGGGCGACACCTGCGATGCTCACGGTCGCGAAGAACCGCTTCGAGTGATCCGGGCCCTCGGCTCGCACCTGGTAACGCGGCAGCTGGTCGAACTGGCGAGCGGCGAGCTCCTGGAGACGGGTCTTGTAGTCGTCGCCACCGGGCCCGGCCGCACCATCCCGGATGCGATCACCGAACAGGCGCAGTACCAGCGCGTCGGCCGCATCCCACCCGCCGTCGAGGTAGACCGCGGCGATGACGGCCTCCATCGCGTCGGCAAGGATGGAAGGCTTGGACCGTCCACCGGACGCGTCCTCACCCTTCCCGAGCACGAGCGCCGCGCCGAGTTCGATCTCGGACGCGATGTCGGCGAGCACTTCGGCGTTGACAACCGACGCGCGGATCTTCGCGAGCTCGCCCTCCGGAAGCTCGGGATACGCGTGGAACACGTGGACCGTCACCGACAAGCCGAGCACCGCGTCGCCGAGGAACTCCATGCGTTCGTTCGAATCGGTCTCGAGGTGTTCGGCACAGAAGGAGCGGTGGACGAGCGCGTGCTCGAGGTGGTCTCGGTCGTCGAACTCGTGCTCGAGGGCTGCCTCGAGGCACGCGAGCGCTTCGGCGCCCATCAGGAGCCCCCGCCTGCCACGGCCAGTCGGGCGACGACGTAGTCGACGGCTTCACCGACCACGTGCAGCTCGGCGAGGTCCTCGTCGTCGATGCTGAATCCGACCGTGCGTTCGCCGAGCTCGGCTTCGATGATCTCGACGAGCTCGATGAGCGCGAGCGAATCGGCGTCGAGGTCATCGCGAAAACGGGCCTCGCGGGTGATGTCGGCTTCGTCGATCTCGAGGATCTCGGCGAGCCGCTCTCGCAGCAGCGAGAACACCTCTTCGGGACCGAGCGGCTGCTGCTCCACGTGGGTCTCAGCCGGCATCAGCCACCGCCTTGCGGATGCGCTCCACCATGCCTCGGCGAGCGCAGTCGACGGCGATCTGGACCGCGTTGGTGATCGCGCGCGCCGACGACGAGCCGTGAGAGATCACCGTGATCCCCTTGATGCCCAACAGCACCGCACCACCGACGACGTCGGGGCTGAAGTCGTTTGCCGCCTCGAGCAGCGGACCCATCACGATCTTCGACGCCTCGCGCCCTTCGGGACTGTGCTCGAACACCCCAAAGATCACAGACGAAACGGCTCGCAGCGCCCCTTCGAGCGACTTGAGTGCCACGTTGCCGGTGAACCCATCGGTGACGATGACGTCGACAACGTCGTGGTGCATGAAGTCGCGGCCCTCGACGTTGCCGAGGAATCCCGGAATTGCCTGGAGTAGCGGGAACGCGGCCTTGCGGAGCTCGTCGCCCTTGCCGGCCTCTTCACCGTTCGAGAGCAGCCCGATGCGTGGCTCGGCGATGTCCCAGCGCGACTGCGCATACTCACGACCCATGAGCGCGTACTGCACCAGTCGCTCCGGTGCGGGGTCAACGACCGCGCCGCCGTCGACGAGGAGCTGGGGGTGGTGACCGGGCACCGGGATCGGTACCGCGATCGCCGGGCTCGGCACCCCCTTGAAGCGCCCCAGGCGGAGCACCGCACCCGTGGTGACGGCCCCGGTGTTGCCGGCGCTGACCATGGCGTCGGCTCGACCGTCGCGCACTGCCTCGAACGCCCGCATGATCGACGAGTCCTTCAGCTGCCGCACGGCGGCCAACGGCTCGTCGTCCATCGCGATGACCTCACTCGCATCGACGATCTCGACCCCCTCGGGCAGCTCGCCGTCGGGGAGCAGAGGCGTGATCTCGTCGCGTCGGCCCACGAGCAACACCTGCACGTCGAGCTCGCGCGCCGCCTGCAGCGCACCGGCGACGATCTCGCCCGGTGCGCTGTCGCCACCCATCGCGTCGACTGCGACGGTTCGACGATGTCCGGTGTCGCCGTTGTGACGGCCTTCGGTCATGAGATCGACTCAGTCGACCTCGACGGCCTGGCGACCCTTGTACCAACCGCAGTTCGGACACACGACGTGCGGCAGCTTCGCGCTCCCGCAGTTCGGACAGTCCGAACGCGACGGCGGCGTGAGGCGCCGGTTCGCGGAGCGGCGGCTGTGGGTTCGGGATCGTGGGGTCTTGCGCTTCGGAACTGCCATCGATGGCTCCTGCTGTTCGAGAACGGCCTAATCGGAATGGCCTCAACGGAATGGGTAGATCGAGATCGTCAGTTGGTCAGAGGTCGAGCTCGGAGAGCGCGGCCCAGCGGGGGTCGCGCGACTCGCCCGTCTCAGGTTCGGACTCGGCTTCGCGTGCGACCGACAGCGCAGCACCGGGGGGGACCGCGGCGGGCTCGCACGGCGTGGCGCAATGCGGCGCGAGCGGCAGCTCGAGGAGCAGCGCGTCGCGCACAAGCTGCTCGACGTCGATCTCGGTACCGTCGATCGGGTACGTCTCACCCTCGACCGGGTCGGTCTCGAACAGCTCGTCGACGTCGACGCGCATCGGCTGCTCGAGGTCGCGGAGGCAGATGCTGCACTCGGCGCGCCACGTTGCGTCCAGCGCCCCGCGAGCGACGATACCGTCGGGAATGCGCTCGAGCGCGAGCGCCACATGGATCGGTGCAACGATGCGGGCGGAGGTGCCGCCGAGCTCGTCGAGGGCCAGATCAACCGCGACCTCGCGGCGCGCGGCCGGATGGCCAAGGAGGTCGGTGACGTCGATGCGGAGTCCGGACATGGTGATGGTGCCGGAGCCGACGGACACGGCGGAAGGCCCGGATGGCTCCGCGCGCCCCGCGGACGGGCAGCAGGTCAGGATAGCGCGACCCTCTTGAGAGCCTGAGTTTCCGGGGTTTTCGGGGTCTACGCCTCGTCCTGGTCGAAGAACTCGCGCTCGGCCGAGGCCGCGTCGGCTTCAGTGTCGGGGCCGCCGGGGGGATCGACGTCGGGCTGGAGCCGGTCGCGGCCGCGGCGGACCGCAACGAGTGTCTTCTCCAGCGTCTCCTCGAACGTCAGCAGCCGCGCGTCGATGAAGTCCTCGGCCTCATGCGTCAGGCGCCGCGCATCGGCCTCGGCGTCGGCGATGACCTGCTCGGCGGTCCGCCGGGCCTCTCGGGCGATCTCCGTGCGCTCCACCATGCGCTCAGCCTGCGTGCGCGCCGCGTCGACGATCACGCCTGCGTCACGTTGCGCTTCCGCCAAGAACTCGTCGCGCTCCTTCAGCAGCCAGCGCGCACGACGCAGCTCTTCGGGCATGCTCGCGAGCGCGTCTTCGACGATCGCCAGCGCCTCGTCGCGGTTGACCAGCACCGACGCCGACATCGGCATCATGCGAGCCTGCTCGATCATCTCGCGGAAATCGAACAGGAGGTCCTCGAGCGCGCGGGCCTCCTGCTCGCTCATGCGCCCTCGCTGCTCATGTCGATTCGGCCGCGTCCCCGTAGCGCTCGGCGAGTCGCTCGGCGACCATCGGCGGCACCATGCTCGACACGTCGCCACCGAAGCGTGCGACTTCGCGCACCAGGCTTGACGACAGGAAGGAGTGCTGCGGGCTCGTCGAGATGAAGAACGTGTCGATCCCCGACAGCCGCTGGTTCATCTGCGCCATCTGGAGCTCGTAGTCGAAGTCGGAGATCGCGCGAAGGCCCTTGACGATCGACTCGGCACCATGGTCCCTCGCGAACTCCACGAGCAGACCCTTGAAGAACTCGATACGAATGTTCGGGATGTGCGCGGTCACCTCAGCGAGCATTGACTGGCGCTCTTCGAGCGTGAAGAGCGACTGCGACTTCTGTGGGTTGCGGATGACGGCGACGATGACCTCGTCGAAGTGGCGCGCCGTTCGCTCGATGATGTCGAGGTGTCCGAGAGTCACCGGGTCGAACGAGCCGGGACACAGGGCGATGGCCACTACGTGGTTCTCCTCTTGGTCGTCCGGTTGGGGTCGGCTCGATCTGGTGGTCGGATCAGGCGTCCTGCGTCGGCCGCAGGACCGTCACGAGCGTATCCCCGTACTTGCGCTCCCACCCCACGATCCACGCGTCGCCCCACCCTGCTCCCCCGACCGAAGCGGCGGCGCGTGGGGCACGCTCGACGACGACGCGCGCCTCGGGATCCACCCAACCGGGGCGGCGAAGTCCCGCGAGGACGAGCTCGAGCTCGGACGCCGGCATGTCGTAGGGCGGGTCACAGCACACGAGGTCGAACGGTGCCTCCGCAGGGGGTGACCCCGCGAGCAGCGATGCCACGGGGCGAGTGAGCACCCGTGCGTGCTGGGTGAAGCGTGTCGTCGCGAGGTTCCGGCTCGCCACCTCGGTTGCGTCGCGGTCTCGGTCGACAAGCAGCGCGCGATCGGCTCCGCGCGACAGCGCCTCGATCGCGAGCGCGCCACTGCCGGCGAAGAGATCGAGAACGCTCGCTCCCCCGACGTCGCCGAGCGCCGCGAACAGGGCCTCGCGGACCCGACCGGTGGTCGGCCGAGCCCCGGGGGGCGACACGAGACTCAGTCCACCTGCCGTACCCGCAACCACGCGCATCCGCCGACTCACCATGCGGTCCCACTGTCGCGCGGTCCTACGATGCCCGTGCCTGCCGTAGCGAAGCGACCCCACGGCCACGAAGGACGGCCACAGCAGCCTCGAGAAGGGCCGCCAGGGTTCACGCTCAGCTCTTGAACAGGAACTCCACCGCGTCGCCGAGCAGGTCCTCCACCTCTTCGCGCAGCTGCTCGTGTCGCTCGAGCCCCGGATCATTCTCGAGCAGAGCTTCGGCCACGGCCCGCGCGGCGATCACCACCGGTTCGTCGCGTGGGAGGCGCCCGAGCTTCAAGTCACTGAACCCCGACTGGCGCTCGCCGAACACCTCCCCGGCACCTCGGATCTCGAGATCCCGTTCGGCGAGCTCGAACCCGTCGGTGCTGGCGCGCATCGCCTCGAGGCGCGCGCGGCCCTCAGCCGTCGACGGGTCGGCCAACAGGTAGCACCACGAGCGGTGCTCGCCCCGCCCGATCCGGCCCCGCAGCTGGTGGAGCTGGAGCAGTCCGAAGCGGTCGGCGTCTTCGACGATCATGACGGTGGCGTTCGGCACGTCGACGCCGACCTCGATGACGGTCGTCGCCACGAGCGCGTCGATCTCACCCGCACGGAAGCTGCGCATCACCGCTTCCTTGTCGGCCGACGGCATCTGGCCGTGCAACAGCCCGAGCCGGAGCCCGGCGAGCTCCTCGCGTCCGAGGCGGTCGTACTCCTCGGTCGCCGCCTTCGCCTCGAGCTTCGTCGAGCCCTCGACCAGGGGGCACACCACGTAGGCCTGGCGGCCGGCTGCGACCTCGTGGCGCAGCCGCTCGTAGACCGCGACCCGTTCCAGCGCGCTCGGGCCGACGACCTCGGTCGTGATCGGCGAGCGCCCTGCGGGGAGCGTGCGCAGCTCGGACTTGTCGAGATCGCCGTAGATCAGCATCGCCGCGGTGCGCGGGATCGGCGTCGCGGTCATCACGAGCACATCGGGCTCGTTGCCCTTCCCGCGCAGCAGATCGCGCTGCTCCACGCCGAAGCGGTGCTGCTCGTCGATGACGACGAGCCCGAGGTTCACGAACTCAACCCCTTCGTAGATCAGCGCGTGCGTCCCGACGAGGATGTCGATCTGCCCGCCCCGCAAGCCCTCCGCGATGCGACGGCGCTCGGCCGCGCTGGTGCGGTTCGTGAGCAGCGCCACCCCGACGGGGCGCTCGCCGAGGAGCGACCCTTCTTCAGGGACCCTCAGCCCTTCGAGCAGCGTCCGCATCGTGAGCTCGTGCTGCTCGGCGAGCACCTCGGTCGGCGCCATGAACGCGCCCTGGTGACCGCCCTGCACCGCGACGAGCAGCGCGGTGAGTGCGACGACGGTCTTGCCCGAGCCGACCTCCCCCTGGAGGAGCCGGTGCATCGGCGCGGCAGCGCCCATGTCGGCCATGATCTCGGCAATGACGCGCTCCTGATCGCCTGTCAGCGGGAACGGCAGCCCGGCGAGGAACGCCGGGCTCAGCGCACCGTCGATCCGGTGCTCGATCCCGCTGCGATCCCGCTCGAGCGCGCGCTTGCGAGCGATCAACCCGACCTGCATCCGCAGGAACTCGTCGAACGTCAGCCGCGCGCGCGCGGTGGCGGCGTCGGCAATCGTCTCGGGCCGGTGGATGTTGGTGTACGCCGTGGTCCGATCCACGAGGTGCTGGGCACGTCGTAGGTCATCATCGAGTGGATCGGCGAAGCCGCGCTGCTCGGTGCGCTTGAGGAGCTCGGCCGCGACCTTGCGGATCTCCCAGCTGTTGACGCCGGCCTTGCCCGACTGCGGGTAGACCGGCAGCAGGACACCGGTCGTCGGCTCGGCGACGGTGTCGAGCACGTCGATCGCCGGATTCACCATCTGGCGCCGACCCCGGTAGAGGTCGACCTTGCCGAAGACGGAGACCTCCGTGCCCTCGCCGATCCTCGCTCGATACTCCTGGTTGAAGAACGTGAGCTTGAGGTACGACGTGCCGTCGTAGACCTCCATCTCCACGATCGGGCGACCCTTGCGCGGGCGCCGCACCGAGACCTTCTTCACCGCCCCCGCGACGGTCGCCTGCTCGTCGACCGCCAGCGCCGCGATCTCGGTGGTGTTCGTGCGGTCGTGGTAGCGGCGCGGGTAGTGCTCGAGCAGGTCGAGCACGGTGTCGATTCCCATCGCGCCGAGGCGTTCACCGAGGCTCGGGCCGACCGTCCGGAGCTCCGAGATCGACTTGTCGCGCAGCTCGCGGAGGGTGAGCCGCGGTGCCACCCGGGCTACTCCACCCCGATGAGGTACGGGTACAGGGGCTGATCGCCCTCGTGCACCTCGACCTCGACGTGCCCGTGCTCGAGTCCGAGGTGCTCGCGCAGCTTCGCCGTGTCGGCCGGACGTGCGTCGCTGCCGAGCAGGACCGTCACCAGCTCACTGTCGCCACCGACGAGCCGATCGACCAGAGCGATCGCGGCTTCGGCGGCCGAGGCGGTGGCGGCGCAGATTCCGTCACGCGTGATGGCGATCCAGTCGCCTTCCTTGATCTCGCCGCAGTCGGCGACGCTGTCGCGCACGGCCTGGGTGACCTCGCCCGCGCGGACCCGGGAAGCCGCATCGGCCATCGCCGCCGCGTTGACCTCGAGGGTGGCATCGGGGTCGTACACCATGAGCGACGCGAGCGCCTCGACCACGGCGTACGTCGGTACGACGCCGACGTCGCGATCGGTCAGCGCACCGACCTGTTCGGCCACCGCGACGATGTTCTTGTTGTTCGGGAGAACGACAACCGCTTCAGAGGGCGCGCGATCGACGGCTTCGAGGATCTGCGCGGTCGACGGGTTCATCGACTGGCCACCGGCCACGACCTCGTGCACCCCCACCGATCGAAGCAGCCGGCTCAACCCATGACCGACCGCGACGGCGACGACCGCGGTCTCGACGTGCTCGGCTGGAGCGGCCTTGCCATTTCCTGCACGCACCCATTGCTCTTCCTCGACCTGCTCGATCAGGTCGGTCACGCGGATCTCGCGCGGCCGACCGGCCTGGATCCCCGCCTCGATCGCCGCGCCGATGTCGTTCGTGTGGACGTGGCAGTTCCACAGTCCTTCACCGCCGACGATGACGATCGATTCGCCCAGCGCGCCCCACGTGTCCTTGAACGCCGGCATGGTCTCGTCGGTCCCTTCGAGGAGGTACATGACCTCGTAGCGCAGCGACGAGAGGTCGCCGTCGCGCTGATGCGCGGCGACGGCGGCGGGCGCGGTGACCAGCTCTGGCGTCGGGACGGGCCGACCGTCGACCACGTGAAGAAAGGCGTCGAGCAGGAGCGTGAAGCCCAGTCCGCCGGCATCGACGACTCCCGCCTCCTTCAGCACCGGGAGCAGGTCGGGGGTGTGGGCGACCGCGTCGTGGGCAGCCGCGACCGTCCGTTCGAGGAGAGACTCGAGCGTGCTCTCGCCCGTGTCACGAGCCGCTTCGGCCGCCTCTGCGGCGCTGCGCACCACGGTGAGGATCGTGCCCTCGACCGGGCGCATCACGGCCTGGTAGGCCGCGTCCGAGGCTCGCCGCAGGCCGGCGGCGACGTCGGGCGCACCGATCGCTTCGAGTGACGTGAACGTGTCGGCGAGCCCCCGAAGGATCTGGGACAGGATCACGCCCGAGTTGCCACGGGCGCCCATCAGCGAGCCGTGGGCCAGGGCCGTGCACACGTCGTCCATCCGTGTGGCCGAGCCGACCTCGGTGCACACCGACTCGATGGTGAGCGCCATGTTGGTGCCCGTGTCGCCGTCGGGCACCGGGTAGACGTTCAGGAGATTCAGCTCCTCCTGATGTGCTCGCAGCGCGTCGCGGAAGATGGCGACGACCCGGGCGAGGGCCGCACCGTCGATCGTGGCCAGGGTGCTCATGTGCCGGAGAATCGTAGTGGCGCTCGCCTTCGGACCGGGCGAGGCCCGCTGCTACCATCAGTCGTTCCCCGTTCGAGGCGGCGCTTTCGCGGTATCGCCGCGACCAGGAGCGCGGCACAGCCGCACAGAGGAGCAAGTCCCCATGGCGTCGGTCTGCGAGGTGTGCGGCAAGAAGCCGCAGTTCGGCATGCGCCTCAGCCACTCGCATCGCCGCACCAAGCGGCGCTGGAACCCCAACATCCAGAAGGTGCGCGCCGTGGTGAACGGCACCCCCCAGCGGCTCCATGTCTGCACGTCGTGCCTCAAGGCCGGCAAGGTCCAGAAGCCGTAGGCGGCCCGAGCATGCAGGGCGTCGTGCGAACCTTCGATCCGCGGACCGGAGAAGGCGTCGTGATGAGCGACGCGGATCGAGCCGAGCACGTGCTCGCGACGACCGCCCTCGAGGGTTCGCTGTTCCGGGCCCTGCGCCAGGGCCAGCGCGTGAACTTCGAGCTCGACCCGGATGGTCGCGCCACCCGGATCCGCATCGGCTCCGAGCGCGACATGGGCCTCCCGACCGCCGAGGTCTAGACGAGCAGGTTTGAGGGACCGGGCACGGGAGCCGTGCTGGGCGAGCGCCTCAGTCGCGCCGGCTCGTGATCAGACCCCACACGAAGAGCAGGATCGTCGCACCGACGAACGCGACGAGCATCGAGCGGATGCTGAAATCATTGATGCCCTCGTCGCCCGCTGCGGTGAAGATGGCCCCGCCGAGGAGCCCGCCGAGGATGCCGACGAAGACCGTCCCCAGGCATCCGGGGCGGTCCTGACCCGTCACGAGCTTCGCGAGCACACCGGCAACGAACCCGACGACGATCCACGAGAGCCAGCTCATCGCACCACCGTACCGGCCCGGTCGCGGGCCAGATCGCGGTGCCGGATCCAGGTCGGTCAAGGTGGTGTGGCCCCGGGCTGTCGGGGTGGACGCGCTTCGACCCTCACTCGGGGCCGTCGGTACACTCAGCGCCACCTTTCGCGGCTCTGTGCAGCGCCGCACCGGCGGACCAGGCGGAGGAGCTCCTCGTGTCGCTCGTGACCGACGCACCGACCACGCACACCAGACTCCTCGCCTGGGTCGACGACATGGTCGAGCTGTGCGAGCCGAACGCGGTCCACTGGCTCGACGGGTCCGACGCCGAGTACGAGCTGCTCTGCAAGCAGCTCGTCGACGCCGGCACCTTCACCGAGCTCAGCCCGGAGAAGCGCCCCGGTTCGTACTGGGCGACCACCGACCCGAGCGACGTCGCCCGCGTCGAGGACCGCACCTACATCTGCTCGGAACGCGAAGAGGACGCCGGGCCCACGAACAACTGGATGGCACCGGCCGAGATGCGGGCGAAGATGCACGGCCTCTTCGCCGGCTCCATGCGGGGCCGCACGATGTACGTGATCCCCTATTCGATGGGTCCCCTGGGCTCCCCGCTCTCCTACATCGGCGTGGAGCTCACTGACTCGCCGTACGTCGCGGTCAGCATGCGGGTGATGACCCGCGCGGGCCGCGCCGCGCTCGACGTGCTCGGCACCGACGGCGAGTTCGTCCCCTGCGTGCACTCGATCGGCGCGCCGCTCGCACCAGGCGTTGCCGACTCGGTGTGGCCCTGCAACCCGGACGAGAAGTGGATCGTGCACTTCCCCGAGACACGCGAGATCTGGTCCTACGGATCTGGCTACGGCGGCAATGCACTGCTGGGCAAGAAGTGCTTCGCGCTGCGGATCGCTTCGGTGATCGCGCGCGACGAGGGCTGGCTGGCCGAGCACATGCTCATCCTGAAGCTCACCTCGCCCAAGGGCCGCACCTTCTACGTCGGTGCTGCGTTCCCCTCGGCGTGTGGCAAGACCAACCTCGCCATGCTGATCCCCACGGTCCCGGGGTGGAAGGCCGAGTGCGTCGGCGACGACATCTCGTGGATGAAGCTCGGCGACGACGGGCGCCTCTACGCGATCAACCCCGAGAACGGCTTCTTCGGGGTTGCACCGGGTACAAACCTGGAGACGAACCCGAACGCGATGCACACGGTCGAGCGCAACACTGTGTTCACGAACACGGCGCTCACCGACGACGGCGACGTCTGGTGGGAAGGCATCGACGGGGAACCGCCCGCCCACCTCAACGACTGGAAGCGCCGCGACTGGACGCCCGAGTCCGACGAGCCCGCCGCGCACCCGAACTCGCGCTTCTGCGTCCCGCTCAGCCAGTGCCCCATCCTCGCTCCCGAGTCCGAAGCGGCGACGGGCGTGCCGATCTCGGCGTTCCTCTTCGGCGGACGCCGCGCCACGACGGTCCCGCTCGTGTACGAGTCGCGCGACTGGAACCACGGCGTGTTCATCGCCGCCACGATGGGATCGGAGAAGACGGCTGCCGCGTTCGGCGCGCTGGGCGAGCTACGGCGCGACCCGTTCGCGATGCTCCCCTTCTGCGGCTACCACATGGGTGACTACTTCGCGCACTGGCTGTCGATGCCCGAGCGCACCGACGAGTCGAAGCTCCCGAGGATCTTCGGGGTCAACTGGTTCCGCAAGGACGCCGGCGGCGAGTTCCTCTGGCCGGGATACGGCGAGAACTCCCGGGTGCTCGATTGGATCTGCCGCCGCCTCGACGGCGAGGCCGATGGCGTCGAGACGGCGATCGGCACGGTGCCGCGCCCTGGGGACCTGAATCTCGACGGACTCGACGAGCACGACCAGGCCAACGCCGCCGCGGCGCTCCGCGTCGATCCCGAGGAATGGAAGCGCGAGCTACCCACGACGCACGAGCACTTCGAGACCTTCGGCGACAAGCTGCCGCCGGCGCTCCGCGAGGAGCTCGGCGCGCTCGAAGACCGCCTCGGCTAGCGGAGCTCGTCCAGGACGCCTCCACGATCCGCCGCTACGCTCCGCGCAGCAGACAAGGAGGTACGCCATGGCCATCAGCGCCTACGTGCTCATCCAGACCGAGGTCGGCAAGGCCGCACTGGTCACCGGCTCGGTACGGGCGATCAAGGGCGTCATCGCCGCCGACGACGTCACGGGTCCGTACGACGTCATCGTGCGCATCGAAGCACCGACCCTCGACGACCTCGGCAAGCTGGTCGTCTCACAGATCCAGTCGGTCGAGGGCATCACACGCACCTTCACCTGCCCCGTCGTGAACCTCTAGATCCCGACCACACAGGTTGGGCGCTCACTCAGCACGCTGGCGGCCGGCTCGTCTGGCGCGGCGATCCTGGCGCTCGAGCGCCAGCTCGATCAGCCGGTCGAGGAGCTCTGGATAGGTCACGCCCGACGCCTCCCACAGACGCGGGTACATCGAGATCGGCG
>JALHSW010000633.1 GCA_022865365.1 Acidimicrobiia bacterium
CGGTGGCTTCGACCTCGACCACGCGATCCAGGCCTTCCTGCGTCGCAACCACGGGGTCGCGGTCGGTGAGCGCACGGCGGAGGAGATCAAGCTCGCCATCGGCTCGGCGTTCCCGACCCCCGACGAGTTCAAGGTCGAGGTTCGGGGCCGTGACCTCATGAGCGGGTTGCCCCGCACGATCGTGCTCGAGCCCGAGGAGGTGCGCGAAGCGGTCGACGAGCCCGTCCAGGCGATTCTCGATGCCACGAAGCAGGCGTTGGCCGAGACGCCCCCCGAGCTGGCAAATGACCTGCTCGAGATAGGGATGCACCTTGTCGGAGGATCTGCGCTGCTCAAGGGGATGGACAAGCGGATCGAGCACGAGACCGGTGTGCCCGTGAACCTCAGCGAACACGCGCTCGAGACGGTCGTCCTCGGGGCCGGCCGATGCCTCGAATCCTTCGACCGGTTGCGAGAGATGTTCATGGACCGCCCGCGCGGCTCCACGCATCGCTACGGCGGCAACTAAGGGCGCGTGAGGTCCTCCGCGGCCTGACGCACCTGCCAGTCGCGATCAGCGCGTGCTTCGGCGAGCGCAGCCTCCACACCGTCGCCTTCGAACGGCGCGAGCGCGAGCACGGCCCGCCGTCGGATCGTCGGCTTGTCGCGACACCCGGCGAGGATCGCGGGAAGGCCGCCCTCGTCGCCGAGCGCGCCGAGCGCGGCGACCGCGGCCTCGCGAGCGAGCGCGTCATCGTGGCCGGTCGCCACGTCCGCGAGCGCGCCCACCGCGCCGCCCACGATCGCGGCATGCCCGAGCTCCCCGAGCGCCCACGCGGCGGCGTCGACGACGGTGACGTCATCGTCGGCCAGGAGCTGCATGAGGGGCGTGACGAGCGTCGCGGGCTGGCTGCGGCTCGCGAGGGTTGGGGCGACCTCGGCGGCGCGCCGTCGGACCTCGGGCTCCGCGTCGCCGATGGCGCGACCCCAGGCGTCGCGGGCACGGGCCGGAGCTCCCACGCGCGCGAGCGCGCCGATCGCGGCGGCTCGGGCGCGCGGGTCGGGGTCGGCGCTCACGGCATCGGCGAGTCGGGCCTCGGTCGCTCCCGACGGCGCTGCGCCGAACGCGACGGCGGCGAACTCCGCGGCCCGGGCCACTGCGTCTTCGTGAATCTCCACCGAGGCCCTCTCCGCGCACCCGGGACCACAGCACCCGGGCCCACAGCACGCCGATTCGTCCGATCTCACCCTCGAGGATCGCACGTTTCGTGCCGAGACCACCGGGGTGAAGGTATTCGGTGCGCAGGTCTTCGGGAGCTGGATGCGAGCGGCCGTCGGGGTCGTGCTGGTCGCGGCGGCGGCGGGAGTCGGCGTCGTCGCCCTCGGACCCCGCACCAGCGCGCTCGACCCGCCCCGGGTCGCCCAGGTCGTCCCGCGCGAGTCATCCCTCCTCGTCGCAGCCGCGAAGCCGCCGCCACCCGCGTTGGTGCTGTCAACGCCGACCGCCCCGCCAGCAGACCCTTACGCCGACGTGCCGGTCACCCAGATCGGGTCGATCGAGATCCCCGCGATCGGCGTCGACCGGCCTCTGTTCGAGGGCATCTGGCTCACCGTGATCGACCGGGGGCCGGCGCACTGGCCGGGGACAGCGGAGCCGGGCGGCTGGGGCAACGTCGTCGTCGCCGCGCACCGCACGACGCACGGCGGCCCCTTCGAGCGCATCGGCGAGCTCGTGCCGGGCCACGAGATCCTGCTGCACGATGCCCGCGGCACCTTCACCTACGTCGTGACCGGCAGCGAGGTCGTGACGCCCCGGGACATGTGGATCGTCGACCAGCACCCCGGACGCACGATCACGCTGTTCGCGTGCCACCCGATCGGGAGTGCGTCAC
>JALHSW010000634.1 GCA_022865365.1 Acidimicrobiia bacterium
GCGCAGGCGGGGTAGCGGACGAGCTCAGCCGCGCGCGACGACCAGGCCGCGCAGTTCAAGCACGCGCTCGAGGGCACCGACAACACGACCGTCGTAGACGTAGAGCGGGCCGGTGTACAGCGCTTCGAGAGCCCAGGCCGCGTGCTCCTCGTTGCCCTCGGTGAGCTCATCGAATGCACTCGCGACCTTGAGGATCTGACCTCCGAGTGCGCTGAAGCGTGTTCTCCGGGTCCCGGGAGCGCTGCAGCGCCGCGGTCTCCAGGTTCGCCGGCTCAGACTCGGACAGCTCCAGCTCCTCGCCTATCGCGACGGCAAGGTCGGGGAGAATGTCTCGTTCGTTGTTGAAGTTCGGTGACGGTCCGCTTCTTGGTCAGGCAGCCTCCTCATCTTCGCATGCGGGTGTGACACCGTCGATGTGACGTGCGAGCGCGGCGACGAGGATGGGCATGTCGTTGCAGCCTTTGACGCGCCGGAAGCTGGCCTGCGCGTTGAGCATCCCCGCCGCGCACCAGCGTTTGACCATCGTCCCGTCACGCCAGCGCTTCACGTTGCGCGCAGTCGTGCGTGAGATGGAGATCATCGACTCGATCGCGTTCGTGTTGGTGAGCGTCTTGGCGAGGCGGTCACCGACACCGAGGCGCCGCACGGTGAACATCTCCTCGAGTCCCTCCCGCAACGACGAGGCCGCGTCGGGATGCTCACGCTCGAGGCTGCGGGCCAGGTCCTTGGCGGCGCGCAGCCCCGCTGGCGCATCCGGGTTCGCGAACGCCAGGGCGAGCTTGCGATCCACCCACGGCCGGGTCTGCTTGGGGAGGTGGTCGGCGACGTTGCGGCGCTTGTGCAACGTGCAGCGCTGCACGAGCGCCTGGTCGCCGAAGACCTTGCGCACCCCGGCCGCGAGGGCCTTGGCGCCGTCGATGACCACGAGCAGCCCGCCGGAGGCGTCCAGGCCCCGCGTGACGAGATCGGCGAGCAACGCGGTGACGACGGTCTTGTTCTCGGTGTCGCCCAGCCAGAGCCCGACCGGCACCTTGGTCCCATCGCCGGTGATGGCCAAGGCCACCACGCAACACGCCTCGGCGAAGTACACCCCGTCGACCATGAGTGCCACCACGTCGAGGTCGGCCAGGTCCCGGCTCATCAGCTCCTCCAGCGCCCGGCGAGTGCCGGCGATGAACCGGCGGCTCACCGCCGAACGCGACGTCGACGCCGCCTCGGCTTCGATCGCCTCGCCGACCGGCTCGTTCGCCGCCCGATGCCGGCGAGTCGCCAGCCCCGCGAGCATCCGTGCCATCACCACCTCGCCGAGCAGGTCGTCATCAGCGAACGCCGTGTAGCTCTCGAGCTGGAGTTCCTCACCGTCGATGGTGCGAGCCCGCGGCCGGGACACCTTCACTCGCCGGCCGCCCAACACCACCGAGCCCGGCGCGCTCGCGTGCCGCGTCGCCCTCCGGCCCGGGAGCTTGGCGTGCTTGGGCCCGACCTTGGCGGTGACCTCGGCATCCATCAGCTCGGCCATCACCCGCAGGCCCACACCGACGCTCATCGCCAACAAGCCCTCCCGGGCCGTCGCGGCGACATCGCTGAGCGCGACGCGCAGCTCCTCAGAAAGCTCGGGCAGGTTCTCGGCGTCATCGCGCGCGACCAAGCGCACAACAGGTACGTTCTTCATGGCGGTCCCTCTCCTTGTCAGGTTGTCTTGGTGGACACCCGACACCATGCCCGCGGCACGGTCTCAGGCTGGGGACCGCCACCTCACTTCAACAACATCCGAGACAACCTCGCCGCGCCGGGCTGCGACTCGAGCGCGGCGGAGGTAGGCCGTGCTCGTACCTCGGGGACCCGGCGCGGGGTCTCCACCGCATTGTGGGGATGAGGTGCGGGTCCGTCGATGAGCAGCAGTCCACCTGCGGGTCGGGACGTTGTAGCCGGGGCTCCGGTTTGGCCGAGCGGTTGAGGGGTAGTTGGTCGGTGCGTGCGCTGGTCAGGATTCGGCGAGTCCCCGCTTGGTCGCTTGCGCGGCGAGCTCGGCACGGGTCGCGACCCC
>JALHSW010000635.1 GCA_022865365.1 Acidimicrobiia bacterium
CATCTTGACCGTCTCGCTCAAACGCGCGGCCTTCGCGGCGACCTCAGTGAGCCGGGCCGCGTCCACACCCGAACAGCACTCGGGCTCGAGGCCCCGGGCAAGCTCGTCGAGGTCTGCGGTGATCCGCTCGATCTTGAACATGCCCCCACCATGACAGGGGGGTACGACAGCTACGTCTACCCCACGAAGAGGGTCGCGGCATCCGCCTCCGAGAGCACCTCCTCAGGCGGGGGCGCCGCCCGCGACGAGGATCGACTGGCCGCTCACGAAGCTGGCGCCGTCGCTGGCAAGAAAGAGGATGACGTTCGCGGTCTCCTCGGCGCCCTGGAGGCGCCCGAGCGGGATGCGGGCCCGGGCCCAGTCCTCCAGCGACCGGCCCCCACTCGTGGCGCCGGCCACCAGCCCGGGGTTCCCCTCGGCCCCTGGTGCCACACCGAGCGGGCAGACGGCGTTGACCCGGATCCCGGACGGCCCGAGCTCTCGGGCCATCCCCTCGGTCATGCGTACGAGGCCGGCCCGGGCGGCGGCGAAGGCCCCGAAGCCCGGCTCGCCGACGAGGGCGGCCGATGACGAAAGGCTCACGATCGCTCCCCCGCTCCCCTGCTCGATCATCGTGCGGGCACACGCCCGCGCCCCGAGCCACGCGGCGGTGAGGTTCGCGTCAAGGGTGTCGTGCCACCCGCCGGGGTCGAGGTCGACGAGCGGGCCGTTCCCGAGCGCCGGGCCGGTGCCGCCCGACAGGTTGCAGCCGACGTCGAGACGCCCGAGCTCGCGCACCGTCGCGGCCACCGACGCGTCGACGGCGTCCGCGTCGGTCACGTCGACGGGGATGACCAACGCTCGACGACCCTCGGCCCGCACGGCCTCCGCCGTCGCCTCCAACTCATCGCGACGCACGCGGAAGGACTGCTCCGCCCCCGCCGAGTCGTCGACGATGTCGACGCACGCGACGTCGGCTCCCAAACGGGCGAGTCCGATCGCCGTCGCTCGCCCGATCCCCGGTGGCCGCGCCGCGCCGGCGACCCAGGCGACCTTCCCGGTGAAGTCGATCATCACTCGGCACTTCCCAGGCCGTCGATCAACGCTCCCAGGTCGCGTTCGACCTCGCGCGTCTGGCCGCCGCGCTCGAGGAAGCGGGCCATGCGCTCGCGCGCTTCGGGATCGGCAAGCGCGGCCCGGAACGCGGCAGCCTCGGCTACGTACCCCTCGGTCGGGTCGCCGACGGCCGCGTCGACCGACTGCTTTGCCCCGGCGACCGCCGCAATCGGCATCGCCGCGATGCGAATGGCCAGCCGGCGCACGAACGGTTCGACCTCTTCGCCGGCGAGCACCCGGTTCACGTAGCCCATCGCGGCGGCCTCGCTCCCGGTCACATCGCCACACCCCAGCACGATCTCGAGCGCGCGGGCGCGCCCGACCAGGCGCGTCAGGCGCTGGGTGCCGCCCGCACCGGGGATGATCCCGAGCGCGACCTCGGGTTGCCCGAAGCGGGCAGTCGGTGTCGCGAACCGCAGGTCGCACGCAAGCGCAAGCTCGGAACCACCACCCCGGGCGATCCCGCGCACCAGAGCGATCGAGACCTTGGGGCAGGTCCGGAGCCGGTCGAACAGCACGTTGATCGGCGCGGGCGCGTCCGGGACACCCTGCGAGTCGGCCGGCATGTCGAGGATCATCTGTACGTCGGCGTGGGCGACGAAGAACTCGGGATCCGCACTGCTCACCACGAGGACGCGTGTTTCGGGGTCGGAATCGAACCCGGCGATGAGGCGGACGAGATCCGAGGTGAGTGCAGCGTCCCAGAGGTTGATCGGTGGGTGGTCGATGACTGCCCACGCGACGCCAACCGCGACGGTGACCGAGATGTGCTCCAACCTGCTGTATGCGTCTGCTCTGTCGGACATCAGGCTCTGTCGGACATGGGGCTCAGTCGGGCATCGGCGGGTCCCACTGCACGCCGTTGATGTGACTCCCGCCGTCCGCGAACATCGTCATGCCGGTGATGTAGTCGCTGTCCTCGGTCGCGAGGAAGAGCGCGACACCCCCGATGTCGTGCTCGGGGTCGCCCATCCGACCCATGGGGTTCTCCTTGAGCATCTCCTTGGCATTCTCGGGCGCCGACTCGGCGAACGCGACGTACGCGGGCGACGCCGCCGCCGGCGCGATGCAGTTGGCGAGAATGTTGTGCTTCGCCCACTCCCGCGCCGCGGTACGGGTGATCGCGAGGATCCCGAGCTTCGCCGCGTTGTAGTCGACCGAGTACTGGTGCGCGTTGATGCCGTTCAGTGAGACGAAGTTGATGATGCGGCCCCAGCCCGCTTCCTTCATGTGCGGGAAGACGCCCTGCATCGCCCGGAACGTGTGGAGCGGCCCGCCCTCGAACGCGAGCTCGAGATCCGTGTCGGGCTTGCGTTCGAAACGATTGAACGGTGCGGCGACGTACGCGTTGTTCACGAGCACGTGCACCCCGCCGAACTCGCCGACCGCGGCGTCGATCATCGTCTCGATCTGAGCCTTGTCGAGCACGTCCGTCGCCACGAACTTCGCCCGACCGCCAAGCTCGTCGACGATCTCGCGCTCGACGGCCGCCCCGGTTTGGGGGTTGACCTCCGCCACGACCACCGCGGCGCCTTCACGGGCGAAACGGCGGGCGATCCCCCGGCCGATCCCCTGGCCGGCGCCGGTCACGATCGCGACCCGTCCGTCGAGGCGTCCCATTCCCGTGCTCTCCCCGTTGCGTCACCTGCGAGCGGCAGAGGGTACCCGAGCGCGCTCCGACCCGGCCGCCCCTCAGCCGGCTGGGTCGGCGGCCCCGACGGCGGGCGATCGGCGGTCGGGTCGGCGACCGGTACGCTCCGCCGCCATGAGCGAGAACACGTCCGAGCTCCTGCACGAGGTCATCCACGGCGTCGCGTGGATCACCCTCAACCGGCCCGACTCCGGGAACGCCCTCACCCCCGATCAGCGCAACCAGATCATCGGCCACCTGGACGACGCGAGCGGCAACCTCGCGGTGAGGGCGGTCGTCGTGACGGCTGCAGGCGAGAAGGCGTTCTGCACCGGCGCCGACCTGCGGATCGACCGGCCCGAGCAGTTCGAGCGACCCGAAGGTGCACCGGAGCGTCCGGCCGGGGCCGTGGCGCGCACCTGCGTCGGGGCGCAGCGGCTCATCGCGGCGATCCAGGACTGCGAGAAGCCCGTCATCGCCGCGGTGAACGGGACCGCGGCGGGCATGGGCGCACACGTCGCGTTCGCGTGCGACCTCGTGCTCGCGGCCGAGTCCGCCCGGTTCATCGAGGTGTTCGTGCGTCGGGGAATCATCCCCGATGGTGGCGGCGCCTATCTGCTGACCCAACTCGTCGGCCCGCAGAAGGCCAAGGAGCTCATCTTCTTCGGTGATGACCTCTCAGCAGCCGGTGCCGCCGACCTCGGCCTCGTCAACAAGGTGGTGCCGGGCGCGCAGCTGCACGAGACGGCAGCTGCGTGGGCCGGTCGCCTCGCGAGCGGTCCGACCCCCGCGATCGGGCTGTCGAAGTGGTTGGTGAACCGCGCGATGGATTCCGACCGTACGACCGCGTTCGGCGACGAGCGGTGGGCCCAGGAGATCGCGATGACGAGCGCCGACGCGACCGAGGGCCTCGCCAGCTTCGCCGAGCGCCGCCCTCCCGTGTTCAAGGGGTGGTAATGGCATGAGCGGAGCGACCGCCGCGGCTGAGCCCGTGCTCGACGCGATCGAGGCCGGCTTCGACGACGCTCGCCTGGCGCTCGAAGACCTCGTGCGCATCGCGTCGATCTCTGCGGATCCCGACCGGGCGGTCGACGTGCAGCACAGCGCCGACGCGACCGCGTCGTACCTCGAGTCGTGTGGGCTCGAGCACGTCCGCCAGGCCACCGCTGCCGGCTCGCCCCCGGCGGTCATCGGCGAGTGGCTCCATGCCGGGCCCAACGTTCCCACCGTCCTCCTCTATGCGCACCACGACGTGCAGCCCCCGGGGTACGAGGAGCGCTGGACGTCGGACCCGTTCGAGCCGGTCGTGCGCGACGGCCGCCTCTACGGACGGGGCACCGCGGACGACAAGGCCGGAACGGTCGCGCACGCCGCGATGGTCAAGGCCTGGCTCGACACCGCCGGTGCACTCCCCTGCAACGTGAAGGTGTTCGTCGAAGGCGAGGAGGAGATCGGCTCGCCACATCTCGCCGAGTTCCTCGCCGAGTACGCGGATGACCTTGCGGCCGATGTGCTTGTCCTCGCCGACGCAGGGAACTGGAGCGTCGGTACGCCCGGCCTCACGTACTCCCTGCGCGGGCTCGCGGGCGGCGACGTGACGCTGCGCGCCCTCGACGGCCCGGTGCACTCGGGCATGGCCGGGGGCGCGGTC